>JAILOA010000451.1 GCA_024691065.1 Lachnospiraceae bacterium
TAGAATTATTAAATGCTTCATGGGCAGATCAAAATGTTGATGTAATCGTAAATGCTGCAAATAGTGGGCTTTGGGCCGGAGGCGGAATATGTGGTGTGATTTTTGCCAAGGCCGGTATGACCGAACTTGAAGAAGCTTGCAGAAAATACAAAACACCTCTTAATGACGGCGATGCCGTAATAACTCCGGCTTTTAAAATGACAAATGCCAAAGCCATAATACACGCTGTCGGACCGAATTTTGCGTCAACCCCTACAGCTTTTAAAGAACTGTTCGATGCATATTATAATTCGCTTGTATTATTAAAAGAGAATGGGTATCATAGCATATCATTCCCATTAATCAGTTCGGGAATCTTTGGAGGAAATCTCAGTAATCCTGCAGCAGAGTCCACAAAGCAATGTCTAAGGGCATATAAGAAGTTTACAAAGGATTATCCGGACTATGACATTGACGTGAAACTTTGTGCTTATGGAAAAAGTGAGATGGTTGAAGCCGAGAAGGTAGTTGCAGGAGGTGCATATGAATAGTAAGGAATTTAAAGATCATATTGGAAGAGTAATAGTTTCAGAGGAAGAAATAAAGACAAAAATAAAAGAACTTGCAAAATCAATCGATGCCGAATATGACGGCAAACCCCTGCTTCTCGTAAGCATTTTAAAAGGTGCCTTTGTTTTTCTGGCGGACCTCTTAAAGGAAATTTCCATCCCTTGCGAGATAGACTTTATGTCTGCAAAAAGTTATTTTGAGAGTACTGAATCATCAGGAAATGTTCAAATAGAAATGGATCTTAAAAAGGATATCAGCGATTATAATGTAATAATCGTCGAGGACATCGTCGATACAGGACGCACCCTGGCCGAAATTGTAGCACTTCTTAAAGCTAGAAATCCTAAGTCATTAAAGGTTGTGACACTGCTAGACAAACCTGAAAGAAGGGTTGTGGAATTTAATGCTGATGTCTCTCTCTTTACAATTCCGGATTACTTTGTAATAGGATATGGACTGGACTTCGGAGAGCTGTATAGAAACCTGCCATATATTGCAGAATTCAATAGATAGAAAAACAAAAGGTAGCACCGCGAAGCAGTGCTACCTTTCGGAGAATCGCAAAGCGATTCTCCCAAAAAACAAACAGGTATAAAATGTTTCACATTTTATACCTGTTTTTTTCGTTTTTAACGGAGTATCGCAAACACCACGTCTGCGAAATATATAGCTACAAATATTATTCCGTGAACCCTGGTTAATACCCTCTTTTTAACGGTAAATAACATCAGGAGTATGCTTATGGCTATTAAAATAAGCATGTCATAAATTGATGCAAGATTTACTGCAATCGGATGTATGGCTGTGGAGACACCGAGAATCAGGAATGCGTTGAATATACAGGAGCCGATTACATTGCCGACGGCCAGACCGGTCTCTCCTTTTCTCGCTGCTACCATCGAGGTTACAAGCTCAGGAAGTGATGTCCCGAGCGCTACGATTGTAAGTCCGATAAGGGTTTCACTCATACCGGCCATACGCGCAATAGCTTTTGCGGAATGAACAACAGCCTCGCCTCCGGCTACAATCATAACAATACCGAAAATAATGAGGGCGAAACATTTCCATACCGGAATTACATCCTCTTCCGGTTCCGGTTCAGGATTTTTCAATGCATCTCTAACGAGCACTATCAGATATACCGCAAAACTTACAAGTAATATAATTCCGCATATTCTTGAAATCATACCCACGTTATCAAGCATATCTGATTTAAATAGCGATGGATCCAGGAATACCTTATATCCGGACATTGTAAGGATTAGTATTATTACGCCTATTGAGATTGGTGTATCCCTTTTGAGAATTACTTCATCCATTGGGACCGGATGCAGGAATGCACAGATTCCCAAAACCATCAAAATATTAAAAATATTTGAACCTATGACGTTACTGATTGCGATTTCATTTGAGCCCATAATTGCGGCTGAAGTACTGACCGCAAGCTCAGGAGCACTTGTTCCCATCGCAACAACGGTAAGTCCGACGATAACCCCAGGAACCTTAAAATTCTTGGCCAATGCAGCGCTTCCGTCTACGAAGAAATCCGCTCCCTTTATAAGACATAAAAAGCCAACTATTAAAAGTAAAATATAAAATAACGCTGTCAAATAGTATACCTCCTTGTTAACAATATAAAATGTATTATCTATTATTTAAGCTTTAATGTCAACATATCAATTCATTTTCCGCTACACTTCTTTTTCAAATTCAAATCTTTTGCATTGTTTCACTCTGCCAACTTCAACTATGTACCACCTGCTACTGCTACACCCCTACCATAACTTTTTTCTTGTATCTTTTCTTTATTTATGTTATGATTCTGAATAGGTAGTTGTTCGTTTATTTCCTAGAGATTCGATAATTGAACGTATCCGTAAAAAAAAACATGAATCTCGTACCAGGTCTTCTTGACAAGAAGGCTCATTTTGTCGAGCTGTTTTCGGACAAATACTCTTAAACTAAAATTAAAAATATCAATAAATAATCTA
>JAILOA010000452.1 GCA_024691065.1 Lachnospiraceae bacterium
ATGCTCCTGAACAGGAAACTATTTACCTTCCAAAGGATGGTATTTACAATGGTGGAACAGCTAACGGATTAGTTAACGGTGAATGGAAGATTACAAGTTGGACATCAGATGGTACAACAGGTACAGGTACATTCTCTACACCTTCAGGTGAAGGAACTTTCACAGCTAAGATAGTTGATGGTGAAGTTGTTTCTGTAGAAGGATCATATAGTTCACCTTCAGGTTCAGGTACATTAACAGGTTCATTCTCAGATGGTCTTTGGTCAGGTGACTGGACATCATCAGATGGAACAGCAAAGGGTATTTGGATTGCCAATAAGAATAGTTCTGATTCAGCTTTAGATGACGATCCAAACAGCAATATTACAAATATAACAAATGTTACAAATGTTACTAATACTTCTAACAGCTCTGTAACTAAGACGGCTACAGCTGCAGCTGCTACATCAGGTGCTGCAGATCTTCACGGATGGAAAGACAACGGTGATGGTACATATTCTAAGGATGGCGTAACACTTTACAGCTTCCCTGTATATAATTCATATAACTTATTACAGGATGGTACAGTTTACGGTCTTGGATATCTTAAGTATCAGATTATCAAGTCTTTACCAAACAAGAAGACTTCTAAGGTAATCGGTATTCGTGATGAGTATAAGGCTACAGTAAAGAAGGTTAATATACCTGCTAATACTACACTTGATGGATATTACTATGGAGTTATTCAGGTAGGTAATAAGGCATTTAAGGCTAATAGTCTTCTTAAGAAGGTTGTAATCGGTAAGAAGATTAAGGTTATCGGTAAGGCTGCATTCTTGAAAGATAAGAATGTTAAGAAATTCGTAATTAAAGCTAAGAAATTAAAGAAGATCAAGAAGAAAGCATTTGCTAAGTTAAATAAGAAAGTTAAGATTAAGGTTCCAAAGAAACTGAAGAAGAAGTATACAAAGCTTCTTAAGAAAGCCGGACTTAATACAAAGCTTCTTAAGAAAGCCGGACTTATTTAAATATTTATCGTAAGACTTTCTATAGTTATAAACACAAAATAATTAATCCCGAAATCGGAGAAATCTGATTTCGGGATTTTTTAGGATACCTAAGCAGGAATCCTCGGTAATTCAATTGTTGAGTGGTTCACTTAAATGAATTTATCTTTTGTATATTTTAAATTCCAATGTAAGTGATTTAAACACATTTATCTTTAATATCTTTAAGTTTATCTTTGAGTTCGGTTTTTAAATCACTTTTGCCAAGAGCGTCAACAGCATCGACAGCTTCTTGATAAATATTTGGATCTAACTGTTCTTCAGCATACTCAACAGCTTTATTAGCATATTCTATATTGAGCATATAGTTATCAACTTTCTTAACAACCTTTTTCATCCAAATCTTATATCCATCCATAGATATATGAACAAATCCGTCGGATGAATATTTAAGAATGCCATTTTCATCTTTAAGAGGTGTATTGATATCTATAAAATACATATCTTTTTGCTTGAGAGCAAATTTTGCCATTTCATCATTAAGTATATCAATATTTTCATTTGATAATGAATAGGCATCCTTTACAGTAGGTGTAGTTGCTTCGATGAAAATTACAACATCAGGATTTACTTTATGAACTGAATTTATGTATTTCTTATAATATTTTATGGTATCTTCCAAACCAAAAATATTTAAATCATTTATACCCATTTGAATGAAAGCGTATTTTTTTTGTGTTGCCTGGACCAAGTTAGCTATTGTATAAGGAATACCGTTATATACCAACTGAAGTGATGTGTCGGGACCGATGTCTCCCTGGAGATTATAGCTTTCTTTTGAAACTATAAGCGGACCACCGAGATAACTTGAATCTTTGGTTTTAAAATAAAGATCCAGTCCCATGATTATCGAACTACCGGTAAATATACTTTGAGAAAAGACTTCATTATGTTCATTTTTTTCTAATTTGATTTCTTTTTTTATCTCACTGAATGGTGTTACAGTCGGAGCAGGTTCCTCGGTTTTGGCAGGAGTAGAATCTGAGGAGGTTTCTGAAGTTTTGTTTCCTGATGAAGTATCACCTCCGGTATCATTACTTGTTGAAGTATCGTCAACAGAAGCTAATGTACGGCTTCTTCCTAAATCAAACCTGTAGGTGCTGTTCTTGTTACAACCGACTACTGCAAGGCTTGAAAAACAAAGTGTCATTAAACCGATTCGCTTTAATAACTGATTTTTAAGTAACATGATTGTTCCTTTCTAAAATGCATGCTAACATAAGATGTTTATTGCCGAATTGCCTCATATATAAAGACAAATGCATAAATAATTATGTTACATTTTATTTAAATATTCAATTAATCCCCTTTATAG
>JAILOA010000011.1 GCA_024691065.1 Lachnospiraceae bacterium
TTGGTTCGGACGGGGTTACTGTGGTGCAGGCTGAGGAAACTACCGACGGGGACGTGACTCCGGCTGAGGAAACTACCGGCGAGGATGTTGCCGGAGAAGACGTTAAAGGTGAGGATACTACTGCCACCGGCGAGGATGTTGACGGTGCGGAAACAGCCGGTGAGGACGGCGAAGTTGGCGATGTGTCCGACGAGGAAATTATTGATAGTTTAAATTCGGGTATTGTGATTGATGCGGTGAGCAAAAATGCTTACAAGACGGCCGCCAACGCGAATCCTATTTCTCCTTCGGTCTTCTGCGCGGATCCGACTGCGGTTGAGTACGAGGGCAGGCTCTATGTTTATGCGACGAACGACCACGAGCAGAGCGAGGAGGACACAACAAACGATTACGATCATATTGATTCTTTAGTTGTATTTTCGACTGAGGATATGGTCAACTGGGTTTATCACGGAAGAATTGAGGTCGGGGAGCTTTGCCCATGGTGCAATACATCCTGGGCGCCTTCGGTAATATCGAGGGTTGAGGACGACGGGCTCACACATTTTTATCTTTATTTTTCAAATAATGGTGCGGGTGTTGGTGTGATTACTTCCACCGATCCTGTTACCGGATGGACCGATCCACTTGGCGCACCGCTTGTTTATCAAAATATGCCCGGACTTAAGAACTGTCCGGCGCCTTTTGATCCGGGCGTTTGCATCGATGACAACGGGGTTGGCTGGCTCACATTTGGCGGCGGCTCATCCTGCACTGAGGTACATTCAAATATACCGAAAATTGTAAAGCTTGGTGATGACCTGCTTTCATTTGATAGCGATTTTGTTTCGATTGATGCGCCTTATTTCTTCGAGGCAAGCGAGATTAATTATATTGATGGTGTTTATTATTATACCTATTGCAACGACTGGCAGAACAGGAATGCAACCTGGGATTATGAGGGCGCAAAGCGTCCTGACAGATGCAGCATGGGTTACCTTACCAGTACCGATCCGCTGAATGCAGACAGCTGGGTTTACAGAGGCGATTATTTCTACAACTCCGGTCAGAATGCAACGGGCGAGTCAGGCCTTCGTTGGGGCAATAATCATACACATTTTTGTGAGTACAAGGGAACGAATTACATTTTGCATCACACACTCCTGTTGGAGGAATTGCAGCGTGGTTCGGCCGGTTTCAGAAGTCTGATGGTGGATTATCTCCCAATGAACCCTGAGACTCAAGAAATTCCGAAGACCGCAGCCACCAGAAAGGGCGTGGCTCAGGTTGAGGCCGTAAATGCATACGAAGAAAATGACGGCGCGCTTATGTTCACCTCGGCCGATGTATTTTACGAAAAAGTGGCTAATCCGGCTGCAAAGAGCATGGCGGCGGGTGCATGGACCATGGTTAAGGGCGTGGATTTCGAGTATGGCGCAGAAAATTTCATTGCAAATGTAAAGGGCACGGGTCGTATTGAGGTCAGACTTGATGACGTCGATAACGAAGCGGTTTCATATATTGAATTTGACAATGCAGACTTTAAGAAGGTCAGAAGCACCGAATTTAAAGCATTTGACGGCAGACTCCACAATGTATTCTTCGTCTTCAGCGGCGAAGGCATTGAATTTGACAGCTTTACATTTACAAAAGGCGAGGAGACTGCAAGGGCTGAAGAGGATTTGAGTGTCACAGATGTAAATGCATCGCTACTTACATTTAACGGACAGGTTGAGAATCCGAGCTCCGCAATGAAGGCTAACCTTGAATACACAAAGTCCGGCGAGTACTCCGTGCAGTCTTCTGTATTCGATGAAAACAGCGAGATGATTAATCTCGGATTTATAAATGAGGATAAAAAGGCTAATTATACTGTTACGGTTAAGAGTTTGACGCTTGAGACAGCGGACGGAGATGTGGAGATTCCTGTGAATAAGACACTCGATCCTAAGACCAGCAATAACGGGCTTGCGAACGGATGGGGCAGCAATAAAATCGGCAGTCTCATTTATGGTTCCGATGAGAAGGGACTTTTTGCGGAAAAATCGACTATTAGCTGGGCGAATTTTAGAATTGCGCTTAAGATTGACGGTAAGGAAGTTAAATATACCTCAGTGACTTATAATATTGACCTTGAGGTTAGTGATATGCCGGTTGAGACCGAGGAACCTGAGGACACAAAGGCTCCTTCGGAGACTAAGAAACCTGCAGCTACGGAGAATCCTGCCGAAACAGTAGCTCCTTCAGACTCAAATGCAGCGGAAAACAGCGCTAATCCAGGTGATGCCTCCACTCCTTCAAACAATGTTTCTCCAAATGTTTCTTCTGATGGAAATGCAGCTGCCGGTGCAAGTACTTCATCGAGTGTAACCGGAAAACCTGCTACAGCTGCTGGCGTTGCACCGGGAACCACACAAACCGGACAGGTCACAAAGCCTTCAAAGGTTAAGCTTAATAAAGCAAAAAGTACTAAGAAAAAATGCCTGAATGTTACCTGGACAAAGCTTGAAAAGGTTGATGGATATCAGATATTTATATCTACCGATAAGAAGTTTAAGAAGGGTAAGAAGATTTTTAAAGTTAAAAATGTAAATAAGAAACTTATTAAGAAGCTTAAGAGCAAAAAGGTTTATTTTGTTAAGGTAAGAGGTTTTATTAAAGATGGTGAGAGCACGATTTACGGGGCTTTCAGCAAGGTGAAGAAGGCAAGAGTTAAGTAAATTATTTGTTATTTTCTTTAATGTTTTGATGGTGGCGATATATTTTCACTAATGTTTTAGTGATGGCGATATGCTTTCACGTTTCAATACATTAAAATAATGGAATTACGATAACAAATATCACTTTCCTAATATAAAACAGCGAAAACCGGCGCAATCGGATTTAAAATCTGATTGTGCCGGTTTTAGTTTATAAAGCAGTATAGCCGGAATTCCCGCTCGCTTCTTGTTTGTGAATGTAGAATTTCTTTGTACGCATTTTAATCTTCGCCCACCAAATGCACTATTTGCGGGGAGTGCTCTACTGCAGGCAGGAATTTATTTATGACATCGTCAGTCTTTAGCTTTAGGCTTGAGGTGCATACGCATGGATGACAACCGATGTATTCATCTTTGATTACATCTTCATCAATCAGGAGCTGAACTTCCTTATTCTTATCATTCATAAGTCCCATAATACTTACCGCTCCCGGCTCGATGTCCAGGTATTTTAGCATGTCTTCCGCTCCTGCAAATGATAGTCTGGCGGAATTTATTTGCTTTGAAAGCTCCTTGGTTTTAAACTTTTTATCACCCGGCATCATAAGTAAATAGAACTTTGTTTTTTGTCTGTTGCATAAAAACAGATTTTTACATATTACTACCTCCAAAATTGCATCTATTTCATTGCAGGCTTCCATATTGTCTGCCTTCTCATGGTCCGTCCTGAAATATTCTATACCTAGATTGTCCAAATAATCATAAGTCCTGGTTTCTCTTGGCAGTCTGTTTTCGCTATTTGCCGGTCTTCCTTTAAATAATTCCATCTTGTTTTCCTTTCGTTTTATGATTTACTTATATCACATGATGCGCTTTATTTTTATAAAATCTCTTGAAATATATTGTAAAACGGATAATCTTTTTTCCGTTTCTATATTATAAAATTTCTTAAAATGCATCTGTTTGCTTTAATTTATAAAATCTTTTGAAATGTATTGCATACCGGATAATCTCTTATCCGGTTCAATTCCTGCTTATAAAGAAAAGGTCAATTATTTGTATGATTTCAAAAAATTATAAGCCTTAAAAATATGCACTGCTTTAATCATTCTGAGGTAAATACAGCTTTAGACCTTCTGAAATAAGCAAAGCTTTAATCCTGTCAAAATATGCAGGCCAAAAAATATTATAAAAAATTTCTCATTTGTAGCATTGGATTGTTTCCACTACATTTAATAAAATCACCTTTTATAATATAAATGTATTCATTTAAAATTGCAACAAATATAATTACAATAAATATAACAAAAATCCCCAAATTTTGAATTGAAGTGGGATTTACTCTTTCACTGGAATTTACTTTTCAATTTAGCCAACATATATAATTGCAACAAAAAACAGGCCTTAAAATTTAAGACCTGTTTAAAGTGTTTTATTTCACATCAATTTTCGTAAACTCGATTTTCCGGAATCCAAGTAATTTCCCGGATTTCTGGTAGTTTCTCGAGGTTTAAGTAATTTCCCGGATTTCTGGTAGTTTCCCGGGGTTCAAGTAATTACTCAAGATTCAAGTGATTCTTCAGCATTCTTGCGCTGATGTAGTTAAATAACCAGGCGAACAATACATTTAAAACAATTACTGTAAGCGCCACG
>JAILOA010000146.1 GCA_024691065.1 Lachnospiraceae bacterium
TATTTATAATACAAAATTAAATACTTTAAATTATTTATTATAATGGCATTAAGCTTTAGTGAATTAAGTATTATGTTTTAAATAGGGGATGAAGTAATACAAATGGTGAATAAAAAAAAGAAAAAGGTTATTAAATTCAAAAAATCCTTTAATCCGGTAGCCGGGCTGATATTCTTACTTATTGCCGGTTATTTGATTTTCATTTTTGTTCAGACAGTTACAAAAAATCATGTTTCTGTTTATGAAGTTGTTAAGAAGGATGTTTCCGATAATGATACCCTTAGAGGATTGATTCTTCGTAATGAGATGCTGTTTACAACCACAGAAGGCGGTTATTTAAGCTATTTTATAGGTGAAGGCCAAAAGGTCGGTGTCAATACTACTATTTATTCTGTGGATGCAGAAGGTTCCGTCTACGAGGAAATTAATGAGAAGCTCGGTAATGTCAATCAAAATTCGGATGCTATTGAAGAATTGAGATATGATATTAATTCATTTATAGATGAATATAATATGTCATCTTATTCAGAGGTTTATGATTTTAAATATCAAATCAGTAATACCGCAGAACATTTGGCTATGGAAGCGGCATCCAAGAAATTACATAAACTTATAAAAAAGAATAAAAAGAATACTGATTTTAATATTGTAAAAAGCGACAGGACAGGAATTATTTCTTATCTTACCGATGGTCTGGAGGGTCTTACCATTAAAGATTTAAAGAGTGAGAATTTTGAAAACATGAAAAATTCCTGGACTCAAATTCGTAAGGAATCCTTTGTTGAGGCGGGAGATCCTGCTTATAAGCTTATTACCAGTGATAAATGGTATATTGTTGTTCCGATATCCGAAGATATGTATAAATCAATAGGTGAACAGGATTCTTTATCAATTGTACTAAAAAACGATAATTTAAAGATCAGACCCGAGAGCACGACTACATTTATGATTGATGAAGATTATTATGTCGAATTCGCTTTGAAGAATTATATGGTTCATTATATTAATGACAGATATATAGATATCCAGATTAATTTGAATTCTGCCGAAGGTCTTAAGATTCCTACGACTGCAATTGTCGAAAAGGATGTTTATTCCATACCTAAAGAATTTGTTTATGTGGATTCGGAAGGTAATAATTGTGTGGATTTTGAGGGTTTGACCGATTCCAAGGGGAAAATTTTAACCGAAGATAAAAAACTTACCGTTGAACTTTATAAAGAGGTTGATGATAACTATCTTTTCGATGCCAAAGGTATCAAGTCCGGTGTCGTTGCCGTAAAAAAAGAGGGTACCGGAGATAATACATCGATTGTTAAACGAAGTACCGTTACATCGCCTCAAAAGGTTAGCGGAGTATATAATTGTAATTATGGATATTGTAAGTTTAATATGATTGACATAGCTTATTCTAATCCGGAATATGCTATAATTTCCGGAAATAATCCATATGGGCTTTCTCTTTATGATCATATTGTACTGAATGCCGATTTACTCAAAGAGGGAGATTTAATATACTGATTTTTACCGGTGACCGATGCATTTACTTTTTGGAATATGTAAGTTAAAAGCTTTTATTATATGGTTTGGCTTATGTAAGCAAAAAGTATTGCATATTAGGTTTCTATATTTGGGAAGGAAGTTGCAAACATATTATGAGTGAAGTTAATATCAAAGAAAATTTAGCTACAGTTAATGAAAACATTAAAATCGCCTGTGAAAAGGCCCAAAGAGACATCTCTGAAGTGACTCTTATCTCTGTAAGTAAGACAAAACCTGTTGAAATGATCGAAGAAGCTATAAATGCCGGTGCTACAATATTCGGTGAGAATAAGGCACAGGAAATGCGTGATAAATCGTTGGTTTTACCTGATAATATAGAATGGCATTTTATAGGTCATCTACAGACAAACAAGGTTAAATATGTTGTAGGAACCGCTGCACTTATTCATTCCGTGGATTCCCTTCATTTGGCTGAGGCCATTAGTAAGGAAAGCGTTAAAAAAGACGTAATATCCAATATTTTAATTGAAGTAAATGTAGCTCAAGAAGAAAGTAAATTCGGTTTAACTTTGAAAAATGCAGAGGATGAAATCAGAAAAATTGCCCTTTTGCCTAACATTAAAATAAAAGGTCTTATGACAATTGCTCCTTATACCGAAAATCCTGAGTCAAATCGTATATTTTTTAAGAAATTACGTGAATTGAAGGTTGACATTGAAGGCAAAAACATTGATAATATAGATATGAGTGTTCTGTCAATGGGAATGACCGGAGACTATATGGTTGCCATTGAAGAAGGGGCTACTTATATAAGAGTTGGAACCGGTATATTCGGTGAAAGAAATTATAATTAATTTTACTGTTTATATTGAATACTCCAGTCAAATAGAAAGGTAAATAAAACAATGGGAATGTTAAGTAACGTGATGAACTTCTTTAGCCTGGGTAATGATGAAGATGGAGAAGATATCTATGACGATTATGATGATGTTTTAGAGGATGATTTTGATGAACCGGAGCCGGAGCCGGAAGTTAAGCCTCGTTCCAGATCCACAAGATTTGATAGAACTTCAAAAAGAAGAAGATCTACGGATATTGAGGATTCTATGGATGATTATGAATCAGATTCTACTTCCTACTCAGGACGTTCCGGATATAACAAGAGCAGTAATAGCGGAAAGGTAGTTTCTTTACGTACGAACAACGGACAGTCCGTTGAATTTGAAATACAGACTAAACGTCCGAAAAACTTCGAGGATTCTTCAGCTATATGCGATATAATTAAATCAGGAAAACCTGTAATTGTTAATCTTGAAGGTATTGAAGATTCGATGGCCCAAAGAATTATAGATATTGTATCCGGTTGTGTTTATGCAATGGATGGTAATTTTTGTAATGTATCCCTTAATGTTGCTGTTTTTACACCGGGTAATGTTGTAATTTCCGGAGAACTTGTCAATGGCAGTGATTTTATTGATAATGTTTTCAAACAGAAGAGTTCCAGATCTTCTTCATGGTAGGACTTAAATTGTTTTTATAATATTATATAATTTTAAAATTTTTCAAATATCGAATTTTTATCGGATTTTTTCCGATATATTATAAATTTATATATATGATGAGGAGGGTATTTTATGCTTACACCGGTTGACATTAAAAATCATGGTTTTAGGACAACAGGATTAGGAAATAATAAGAGTTATCCAAAAACCGAAGTTGATAGTTTCATGGATCAGATTTATGATAGCTATGAAGCTACTTCAAAAGAATTATCAGATTTAAAGGCTCAAAATGCACAGTTAACTCTTGACAGCAAAAAATTTAATGAGATGCAGACAGGACTTGTAACAGCACTTGCAAATGCCGAGACACAGGCAAGCGCTAAAATTGCGGATGCACAGGCAAAAGCTGATCAAATTATTGCGGAAGCTGAAGCTAAGGCTAATGAGAGATTAACCTCTGCCAATGCAGCTGCTGATAATATTGATGCAACTGTACAGGAAAAAATCCAGAGTGCTACTGCAGATGCTATGAAAGAGAAAGATGAGATTATCGCTAAGGCTAATGCTGATGTTGTTACCATTAAGGCAGAAGCTGAAAAAATGCATGCCGAAGCCAGTGAAGCTAAGGTGAAAGCTGACGCTGAAGCTGCAACTATTGTTGCCGGCGCTAATTCACAGAAAGAATCAATTCTTGCAGAAGCCAATTCTAAATCCGCAGAGCTTGTTAGCAATGCACAGGCTGAAGCTGATAAGATTTTAAAGGATGCTCAGATTAAGTCTGATTCTATGCTTGAAGTTAAGACTAAGGAATTGGAAGATTTAACAAATCAGGCTAAGAAGCTTGAAGAAGTTTGTGAAGCTTATAAGAAGCAGGCTACAGAACTTTTCGAGAAACAGCTTGAATCAATCAAGAGCGGTAGTTTAGATGTTACAGTTCATGATTTCAGTGCTACAGTTTCTGCTGCAGAGGAAATTCTTGCTAAGAATGCCAGCAATATTGCTACAAATAAAGAAAGATTAAATGCTTTTGATGCTGAACAAGAAGATCTCGATGCTGATGGTTTAAATGCCAGTGGACTAAATTTTGATGTTGAAAGAAGCACTACCGGTATTATTGTAGAAGACTTTGAAATGAATGATAATAAGGCAGAAGTTGCTGAAGATACTACAAAAGAAGCTCCTGTAACTCCTGCAGCTGATGATGATATCGTTATTGCCGGTGCTAATTCATCTACATATGATGATTTTTCAAGTGCACCTAGCTTTGATAACGGTCTCGATAATGATAGTCCATTTACATTTACTGATGCAAATAATTAATTATGAATAAGAAGTTTAAAATTACACTCCCTTTATCAATATTATTCGTTATTTTGATTATTTTAGATCAAATAACAAAATATGCTGTCTCAACCAATCTAGGTGATGGAAGAGAAGTGAAAATTTTTGGGGATATATTTGTACTGAAGTATATAGTAAACTTTGGTGCAGCATTTGGATTTATGCAGAATCAGCGTATTTTCTTTTGTATTTTAACTATAGCTATATTCGTTGCTTTAGTTATTCTATATGCACTGATTCCCTATGAAAAAAAATATATTGCGCTAAGGGCCAATATTGTGGTCCTTGGTGCAGGTGCTATAGGAAATCTCATTGACAGGCTTTGGTTAGTATCTGTAAGGGATTTCCTTTATTTTAAGTTAATCGATTTTCCGATTTTCAATCTTGCTGATATCTATGTAACAGTTTCCATTGCAATTATAATGTTATTAGTTCTTTTTTATTATAAAGATGAGGATTTGGAATTTTTATCTATTAAACGTTTTAAAAAAGATAAGACCGAAAATGCCGAAAAAGAAAAGGATTAGGGAGTTATTATATACTTTTTGTTTTCCGATGGTCAAAAATCATTTAATCAAAATCATTTAACAAAAAAAAAGGATTAATAAAGGATTAATAATGGATAGCAAATATTTAATAGATAAACAAATTCAAATTACGGCAGATAATACCGGAAAAAGATTAGATATATATTTATCTGAATTATTAAGCAATTTATCTGATAATGATATATTTGATGATGATTCTGTTTCTGATGATTCATCTGTTAATTTCTCAAGATCTTATATAAAAAAGCTCATCGATAATGGAAATGTTTCTGTTAACTATAAAAAAGTAAAATCCGGATATTCTTTAAAAGAAAATGATATAATTGATTTAAAAATAAATTCTCCCAGAGTTCCTGATATTTTACCGGAAAATATTAACATTGATATTGTCTATGAGGATGATGATATAGTAATTGTAAATAAGCCTAAAGGGATGGTAGTACATCCTGCACCGGGGCATTACACAGGTACTTTGGTTAATGCATTGATGTATCATTGTAAAGACTCATTATCAGGTATAAACGGAGAAATAAGACCAGGTATTGTTCATAGAATCGATAAAGATACCTCAGGTATATTGGTAATATGCAAAAATGATAATTCACATAAAAAAATAGCTGAGCAATTGAAAGTTCATTCTATAACAAGAGTATATAAAACAATTGTTATTGGACATGTTTCTGAGTCAGAAGGCACTATAGAAGGTGTTATAGGTCGTTCTTCAAATGATAGAAAGAAGATGTCATTGAATGTTAAAAACGGAAAGCATGCTGTTACGCATTATAAAGTAATTGATAATTTGAATGGTAAATATACTATGCTTGAATGTCGCTTAGAAACCGGTAGAACTCATCAAATAAGAGTCAGTATGGCAAGCATTGGTCATCCGGTTTTAGGTGATTTAGTATATGGACCTAAGAAATCGCCGGTTAAATTAAGCTCGGAGGGACAGGTTTTACATGCTGAAGTTTTAGGATTTATACATCCGACAACAGGAAAATACGTCGAATTTAAGGCTCCTTTACCTGATTATTTTAAGGAAGCTATTAAGAAAACAGGTGGATTTGTTTTTGAATAAAACTATTTATAAATAAGTTTATTAATTTTTATTTTTACGAAAACATTTTCGTAAGATAGGAGATAATTTATTAGAGATTTAATTAAAGCTTATATGAGAGATTTAATTAAAGATTATATGAGTGATTTAATTAAAGATTATATGAGTGATTTAATTAAAGCTTATTATGAGTATTTAATTAACACTTAGTATAAAATATACTATTTAACCATTTATTTTATAAGGATTTCATATTATGGATAACACATCAGATATTAGATTACATCAAGGTGAATTATATGTTATGGAGCTCATTTGGGCAAATGAAGCTTTACCGGCCAAAGATATTGCTGCATTAGTTAAGGAATATATCGGCTGGGAAAAAAATACAACCTATACAGTGATTAATAGATTAATTAATAAGGGTGCGGTTACGAGATCTGAACCTGGATTTATCTGTACATCAAATATTTCTAAAGAAACAGTCCAAAAGACTGAGACAGATTATTTGGTAAATCAATTATATGATAATAAGGTTAAGAATTTGATAACTGATTATATTGCTAAACAAAACCTTACTGTAGAGGATTTAAGAGAAATGAAGAAGCTGGTGGACAGGTATTTATAGTGTGAGAGTTTTAAGGGTATAAATCACTCTCTTGGATAAACTCCAGTTTTTCAAAGAGAGTGATATATATATTAATTTCCGGAGGAATTTTTATGGCTGTTAACAAATCAAAATCAAATACTTACAGAACACAAAATGACATAAATAATATTGCAAAGCTTCGTGTTCTTTTAAAGGAGGATCTTCCAAGCTTTGCCGGTGATTATTTTAGAGGTATAGAAAATACTACGACCACTAAAACACGCTTGAATTACGCTTATGACATCCGTGTGTTTTTTAGATTCTTAAAAGCCAATAATCCTGAGCTTGAAAAGCTTCCGATTAAGTCAATTACATTGGAGCATCTTGACAGGCTTGAACCTGTTGATATTGAAGAATATCTCAACTATTTAAAATATTATGATTATGAAGGTGTTACTTATACCAATGATGAACGTGGAATCCACAGAAAGCTCGCTGCATTAAGAAGTTTCTTTTTATATTATCAAAAACGAAATCTTCTTAAAAACAATCCTACGGTTGTTGTAGACATGCCAAAATTACATAAGCGTGAAATTGTAAGGCTTGATGATGACGAGGTCCAGGAATTGCTGGATTTGGTTGAGAATGGCGGAAAAGACCTTACAGGTATGAAAAAGGTTTATTATGAAAAGAATAAGCTTAGAAATATTGCTATCTTCACTCTCCTACTGGGTACCGGAATACGTGTTTCGGAATGTGTCGGTTTAGATATAAATGATATTGATTTTAGAGATGACCGTATAAGAATCATACGAAAAGGCGGCAAGGAAGAATATATTTACTTTGGTGCCGAGGTAAAGGACGCCCTGGCTAACTATATTAATAATGAGCGCACCCTTGTATCTGCCAAGGAAGGTCATGAAAATGCCTTGTTTTATTCGATTCAGAAGCGCCGGATGACTGTTCAGGCGGTTGAAAACCTTGTAAATGATTTTGCATCCAAAATAACGACATTTAAGCATATTACACCTCATAAGCTTAGAAGTACCTACGGTACTAATCTTTATCGCTCTACGGACGATATTTACCTTGTTGCAGAGGTTCTTGGACATAATGATGTAAATACCACAAGACGTTATTATGCAGCCATGGATGACGATAAAAAGCGTTCTGCAGCCGATGCAGTGCAGCTTCGCAGCAGAAAAAAAAGATAAAATTCGGGCAGGATACTAACAAAATTGTTAATATCCTGCCCATTTATATATTTGGAAAACTCAATAGCAATATTATTTCAACTTAATTCCGCATATACTGCATCCTCTGGTTCCGACTACAAGCATATCCTTAAACACGGCCGGAGAAGCCTCTATAACGCCTGAATTAAGATTCATTACATCATCTTCCTCTCCTGTTAAACCATCGAGCATATAGAGGTTAGAATCGCTTCTACCATAGATTACAACATCTTTACCGTTGTTATTATATACACAAACAGGTGAAGACCAGGTATAAGCACCTTTATGCTCCCATTTAATTCTACCGTTTCTCTTACCGATACAAGCAAGAACGCCGGTTTCCGTATTGTCTGTACGTGAAACCGTAACATAGATATTACCTGCAAGTGTCCTGTGACCAAGTGCTATGGTTGACTGAACACCACCTGATGAATCCTTTACGGAATGACAGGTATATGAGGTCTTCCAAACGATTGAACCGTCAGAAGCATCTATTTTCCATATTGGAATTTCAACTGTTGAATTACTTCTCCAGCCCAAATGGAATGATGTACTAATGTACAAATAAAGCTTTCCGCCTTCCATTGAAAGTACAGGTGAACTGTTGGAATCATCCAATATATCCTGGCACCAGCGAAGTCGCAAAGTATTTAAATTAAGGCACATTAAATGACCACCGTTGTCAGCTACAAATAAATAACCTTTGTAAATCGCACAGCTGGTTTCCATACCAAGCCAGTATGAACCGCTTCCGCTACGTTTACCCTGATATCTCCATTTGACTACTCTGTCAGGGTTAATAGAAACCTTGCCACGTCTTTCGTTATATTTTGTATTAAGCTTAATAAGGTATAATATACCGTTTTCACCCGGCTGAATAAGTGTATCTGTTTCGGCATCAACCAATGAGGATGAATCAAAGAAACTTAAATGTCCTCTAAGAGAAAATGGATCGTCATTACCATAGGTGTACATTACCGAGCAATCGATGAGATTTATGATAAATGCTCTCGAAGTGCCTTCTTTTGTGCTGTCATATCCGGAACCGACATACATTATCGGATAACCTCTCGGGTCAAGAGCGCCTGCTCCCTTAAATGTAAAGCCTAAATACATAGCGTCACGGGTTGGTCTTCCTGTTGCCAAATCAAGGAAATATATATATCCATCCATGCTGGCATAGATTACCTCAACCAGGGAATCATCACGCTTAGCCCATCTTTTCATGTTCATATGGCGCTTTGTAGCCCTTGGCCAGCGAACCATTAAAGGCTGTCCGGTCCATCCGTTACCACTCCAATAAGCACCTTTCTGATTTACGCTGCCTGTTTTGGCTCTCCAAATCTCCTGGAACTTATATTTTGACATATCAGCCATTCCATATGTAGGTGAGCTTCTGAAGTTATTACCACGGAATGTAAATATTCCGGCCATATCTGTATATTTTCTTCCTATATCAAAACTGATGGTACCATCTCTCTCATAATCTTTAATGCTGACATCCTGGTCGTTTACTCTTATTGCAGTTGATGCAATAAGATTTGATGGATTAGTTTCATCGGTATATGTAGGGATGAAGCTGTCTACAGTATGCATGGAGCTGCCGGAAGCTGATTCCGATTCCATTTCTTCATCAATGCTTTCGGAATCAACAGTTTCATCGTTGTTACCTTCATCACCGGAGGTTGAATCGGATTCAATTTCATCGGAATTTTCTCCGTCAACAGTTGCATTTTCATCAGCAGAACCGTCGGATGAGGAAACTTCGCTTGAAGTTACATCTTCGCTTTCTGTATCTGCTTCACTTGTATCTGATGAAGAAGCATCACCTGAGTCGGTTTTATTGGACAATTCGGTATCTGTTCCTTCAGTTTTCTTATTTGCCGAAAGAGATGTTCCGGTAATATTTTGATAAGCAAAAACTCCTGCAATCAGCACAACGGCCATAACAACAACAACGAGCACCGATTGGAGAATCTTGCTTTTAATGCTTTTTTTAGGTTTTTCGGAATTCATTTTTCCGCTCCTTTAAATTATAATTCTAAATCATCAGAATCTGACTTTAAGCTTCGAATTTAAAAAACTATTAACCTTTACATTTCCTTTGCCACTTATTTTAAATGTAACGACAGGGGATTTATTAAGCTTTAACTTTTACAAACTTTTTCTTTCCACGCTTTAGAACTAAGCCTTCGCCTGAAAGTGCGTCTTTTGAAACAGCATATTTAGGATCGCTGATAGCCTCTCCGTCAAGCTGAACGCCGCCCTGCTCAACATTTCTTCTTGCGTCCTTATTGGAGCTTGCAAGACCGGCTTTAACCATAAGTGTTAATATACCGATGTTTCCGTCTGTAAAATCGTCATCTGCAAGTGTACATTCAGGCATATTAGCTGCATTTCCTGTTGAGAAAAGTGCAAGTGATGCTTCACGTGCTTTAGCAGCCTCTTCCTCGCCGTGAACAAGCTTTGTAAGCTCGAATGCAAGGATATTCTTGGCATCATTAAGCTTTGCGCCTTCCCATGATTCCATCTCTTTGATTTCATCCAAAGAAAGGAATGTAAGCATTTTTAAGCACTTAATAACATCAGCGTCGTTAACATTTCTCCAATATTGATAGAAATCAAACGGGGTTGTCTTGTTAGGATCAAGCCAAACTGCACCATTTGCGGTCTTACCCATCTTCTTACCTTCTGAATTCATAAGAAGCGTGATGGTCATGGCATAAGCGTCCTTGCCAAGCTTACGTCTGATAAGCTCTGTACCACCGAGCATATTGCTCCACTGGTCATCACCGCCAAACTGCATATTGCAGCCGTATTCTTTGTATAAATAATAGAAATCGTAGGATTGCATAATCATATAGTTGAACTCAAGGAATGAAAGTCCTTTTTCCATTCTTTGCTTGTAGCACTCAGCTCTAAGCATGTTATTTACAGAAAAATGTGGACCTATGTCACGAAGAACCTCGATATAATTAAGCTTAAGGAGCCAATCAGCATTGTTTACGGCAACCGCTGCATTTTCTCCTTCAAAGTTAATGAAACGCTCCATCTGCTTTTTGAAACATTCACAGTTGTGCTCAATGGTTTCAGGTGTCATCATGCTACGCATATCGGTTCTTCCAGATGGATCTCCGATATAACCTGTTCCGCCACCTAATAATACAAATGGCTGATTTCCGGCCATCTGAAGCCTTTTCATAAGGCAAAGAGCCATAAAATGTCCTACATGAAGAGAGTCAGCTGTCGGATCAAAACCAATATAGAACTTAGCCTTGCCTTCGTTTATAAGTTCCTTAATTTCGTCCTCATCTGTAACCTGTGCAATCAGGCCTCTTTCCACTAATTCGTCATAAATTTTCACTTTAGTTTCCTTCTTTCTACAATTTCTATAATATTTCCATATCACATTAAATGTATCGCATAATATAATTTTTACAAAATGTATCGCATAATATAATTTTTCATATTTTTTTTCTACAAGATAATTAAAAAGTATACCTCACGTTAAAAAAGTAAATTAATTGAAATTACATATTATGAATTAACAGATTATGCGTAAACATCTTATGTAACTAAGGAAGTATAACATATAACAGGTGTGAATGTCAAATAATACGGGCTTTTATTCGATATAAATACGAATTTTTCTTTTATTTTAAAGGTTTTATATTTCTTAATTCAAACGGCCCTTGATTCATAAGATTTTCTTATATTTCAATATATAAGTTTTTCTTATATTTCAAAACATAAGCATTTCTTATGAATCTAATTATTGTTATCAGCTATAATTTTCTATTATTTACCGGAATAAATATAACGGATTATTCATTAAACCAAACAAAAAAGCCGACCCGAATAGCCGGCTTTTTTTAAATTACGCATTCAAATAATCACATGCATTTATGGCTGCATACGCACCATCAGCACAGGCCGTTGTAACCTGCCTCAAACTCTTTTGGCAACAATCTCCTGCTACAAATATTCCCGGAGTCCTGGTGTTGCATATATTTTGTGGAAGGAAATATCCTCTTTCATCAAGATCAGCAACCTCTTTAAATGCATCGTTATCCGGTACGAGCCCAACTGCAAGAAATACACCGTCACATTTGGCTGTACGCTTCTCTCCTGCTTCCTCATACACCACTCCGGTTATGGTTTTCTCCATATCTCCGGCTGTCTCATAAGATAGAACTTTGGTTCCTGTATGTGCCTCTACATTTGCATTTGGAAGTACCTGATCCTGAAGCTTTTTATCTGCAGTAAATACGGGCATATCCTGAAGGATTATAAGCTTTTTAACTATTCCTACGAGAAGTGCCGACTCTACCAATGCAGAGTTTCCGCCACCTACCATAACAACCG
>JAILOA010000280.1 GCA_024691065.1 Lachnospiraceae bacterium
TTAATTCAAGGTTATTATAATATAATCGATTTATGTTAATGAGCTACCATAACAATATCATAATATTGCTTTAAGTATGGGATTTATAAAATCTCTCACTTGTAAATTACTACGCATTTATATGACAGGCTCACTAACTACAATCCTAGCGCTAACAATAATCCGGGCAATAACAATTGTCAGGCTCACTACCAACAATAAAAAGTTAACAAAAAACATCACAGGTGTAAGTTACATTTAGCCTATGAAAGGATATGCCATGAGAAGAAAATATTTGAGTTTATTACTTGCTGCATCGATGATTATAACAGCTACGGGATGCAGCAAAACCGACAATTCAAGCAGCTCTTCAAGCAACTCCGGCTCGAGTTCGGCCACGCAGAAATCTATCGAAGAGAGCCTGAATCTTGCAAACAATAAGGATCAGTCCTGGACCTACTCCTCTGACGCCGACGCATGGACGCTCGAAAGCGTAACGGCGGTCACGAACCCTGAAATCGAGAACGAGCAGGGCGTTTCCGTTTGTGTTCCGGGCGCTTATGTAACCGGTATCGACACAGACAGCGATGGCGAGGCCGATGTAACGGCTGACGACGCATCCGACGCCGTAAATGGCGTGCTGATTGTCAATCACGAGGGTGAGGTGACCAGCACAAACGGCCAGACATATACCGCTGACACCGCTCCCGTCATAGTAAACACCGGTGCTGCCGGCTATAGCGAGCAGGAAAACCAGAATGCTTCCACAACCTATGCTGCAGAAGGATATATAAATGTAGCGTGCGGCAATAGAGGTAAGCAAAGCTCTATCACCGACGACGACGGAAACACCGTATATACCGGTGATGCCCCTTGTTGTCTGGTCGATCAGAAAAATGCTGTGCGCTTCGTCAAATACAACATTCTTCTTGGTAACCTCCCCGGAAGCGTCGACTACTTTGTATCCACCGGCGGTTCGGGCGGCGGTGCCCATGCGACTATGATTGCAGCAACCTCAAATAATCCGGACTTCTACGAGTACGAAGCCGAGGCCGGTGCAGTCGGCGTTTACAAAAATGACGATGGAAGTTTCACAACAACCGTAAATATTGACGGCGAGGAGGTTGAGCTTTCCGACGGTATGTGGGGATGCATGGCTTACAGTGCGATTACATCTCTCGCTGAGGCCGATATGACATTGGCTTTCGAGTATTATATGGACACAACCTACGACTTCAGCACTCCATTTCAAAAGCAAATGGCAGAATACCTTTCCGAAGAATATATGGATTACATCAATGACAAAAATCTTTCCGTCGATGAAAGCAAGGTTGGATTTGATATAAATGAAGACGGCGACACTGAGGATACCGTCGACCTCACAATCGAAAGAAACGAGAAGAAATATTCCGATACAAACGGTTATTACGGAACTTATTTGAATTTCTATCTTGCCGAATTTAAGGAAAGCCTTAAGTCATATCTTGACAGACTTGATTATGCCGAAGACTGGACCTGGTTTGATGAGAATGGCGACGCACTCTCTGATGATGATGTGGCAAATATGAGTCTTGAAGATAAGGCAAATGCATTCATCGAGGGTAGATATGTTAAATCTTCCAGTGGCGGAATGTCAGGTGGTCCCGGCGGTTCAGGCGGTCCGGGTGGATCAGGCGGTTCAGGCGGTCCGGGTGGACCTGGTGATTCTTCAGATAGCGATTCAAGCGACTCCGATGATTCATCAAGCGAAATGAGTGGCGGTCCGGGTGGATCCGGTGGTCCCGGCTCCGGCGAAAAACCTAGTGGCGATCCTCCTGGCGACGGCAACGGTCCCGGTGGATTCGGTGGTCCCGGCGGTTCTTCGGATTCAAGTAACTCTTCCGCTTCCGGTGATTCTTCAGATTCAAGCGAATCCTCAAGTGAAATGGGCAACCCACCCGGTGACGGCAATGGTCCCGGCGGTTCTTCGGATTCAAGTGACTCTTCCGCTTCCGGTGATTCTTCAGATTCAAGCGAATCCTCAAGTGAGATGGGCAACCCTCCTGGTGACGGCAACGGTCCTGGCGGTTCTTCAGATTCCAGTGACTCTTCCGCTTCCGGTGATTCTTCTGATTCAAGCGGATCATCAAGCGAGATGGGCAACCCACCCGGTGACGGCAACGGTCCCGGCGGTTCTTCTGACAGCAGTTCTTCAGATTCAGGCGATGGCTCAACAGAAGAAGTCGGAACCCCGGATGAAGGAACAACCCAGGCTTCCGGTAATAGCACAGACTCCTCAAACTATTCAAGCTTTGACGAACTTCTCAGTGCTTATCAGGAAGATATCGCATCTGTTGAAGAAGGCGATGATTACGGAAATAACATTGTTGAATTATACAATCCTGTAAACTATGTCGGCGCTGAAGGAACCGAAAATCCTACCTGGACAAGAATTCTTATGGGCGCATCCGAAGGAGATATTTCCATGCTCAACTCTCTCAATCTTCAGATAGCATGGCTTGCTTGTGGCACAGACGCAAACATCGAATGGCAATGGGATGGCGGACACGTTCCATCTGAGATATTCGGAGATTCACTTGCTCTTTACGTAGATGAAATGTACGGAAAATATGTCGATGGCGCTAAGGAAGTTTCCAAGGCAGCAGCAGAAAAACAAACCGAGAACGGCTCCGAAGAATCTGCTACCGGCACAGACATTTCAAAATGGGTAACTTATAAAGATGGAAATGTAGATTTCTCCCTTGCAGACATTGCTGCATACAGAACAGCCGGCGCAAGCAAGGCAATCCCTGGCTTCGACGTAATGGACTATGGCCAGGAGGATTATGTATTTGGAAATGCAAGTGCAGACGCAAGACATTGGGATAAATATGTATTAAAAGTATTTGAAGAACATGCGGATGACTTAGCAGACTTATTTAACAGCACAAGCTCAGATGATTCGGAGTAAGACACACTAAAAATCAAGTCTGCATAGGACATAGAATTACTTAATTTTTGACTTGCTAAGTAACTTAAATTAACTTGATTTTTAACTTGCCGAGTGACTTAAATTAACTTGATTTTTGACTTGCTAAGTAACTTAAATTCACTTAATTTTTGACTTGCCGAGTGACTTGAATTTACTTGTTATTCGACTTGCCGAGTGACTTGAATTTTCTTGATATTTGACTTGTTTAGCGGCTTAAATTCACTTGATATTTGACTTGCTGAGCGGCTTAAATTTACTAATACCCACAAAAAATCTTATGATTTTTTGTGGGTTTTTGTTAAAATTTTCAAATTTATGGTTTCCGATGCTTTTGCTTGCTTTTTACAACTCAAGGTCCCGGCTAAAAGCATCAAAACCAAAAGCTTCGGAAAC
This sequence comes from Lachnospiraceae bacterium, assembly GCA_024691065.1. GTDB lineage: Bacteria > Bacillota > Clostridia > Lachnospirales > Lachnospiraceae > JAEEJA01. The sequence continues at coordinate 3,344 of JAILOA010000280.1, forward strand.
TTACCACAAAACTCACTTCACATAAAACATCAAATTGCACATTTACATGAATTATTATATAATTTTATATATATCGGAGAGCGTGATTATTCTCCTCCTACATTCTAATCATATTTGGATGCACACCGTATATGAAAGGACTTTACATATGAAAATTTTGATTATAGAAGATGGCTTTCTATTAGCTGATATGATGAAGGATTGGTTTAAAAAGAAAAATAATAAAGTTAAAATTTGTATGGATGGTTTGGAAGGTTACGAAGAAGCTTTAAAGAACCCATATGATATTATTATTTTGGATATAATGCTTCCAAGCAAAGATGGTTTTTCCATTCTTTCAGATCTGCGTTCTAACAACATAATTACTCCGGTTTTGATTTTATCCGCGCGTTCCGAGCTGGAAGACAAACTTAGAGGCTTTAAATCAGGTGCCGAGGATTACCTCACGAAACCCTTTCACATAGAGGAGCTTGAGGCAAGAGTAAATGTAATGGTCGAAAAAATGTACTACATTAATTCACCTCAAAATAATTCAGGAAATAAGAATGGTAACAATTTTATAAATGCATCCGGCAATAATTCAGGTAATATTTCCAATAATACCGGTAATCCCAACAATAACTCAAATGGAAATGGCAAATCCAACACCAATTCAAACAGCTCTTCGGATAATAATCCGAATGCACAATCCGGTAACAAGGATAACAATACATTTAAATACAATGATCCAAGCAAATTATGTGCAGGATCCTTATCTCTTGACAAAAACAGCCATATTTTAGAGGACACTTCGTCAGGCTTAAATATACTGCTTCCTTCAAAGGAATATATTCTTATGGAGTATTTTTTAAGTAACCCGAATCAACTGTTATCAAAGGAACAAATCACAGTGCATATTTGGGGATATGATACAGATGTAAATTACAACAATGAAGAAGTTTACATTTCATTTTTAAGGAAAAAGCTACGTTACCTTAATTCAAATGTATCAATCGAAACCTTACGTGGGAGTGGCTACCGCTTAAAGGTCTGAATTTGTTCACTCCTTAGATTCCGGCATATATCATATAAATGTATTTAAAGGTTTGAATTTGTTCACTCCTTAGATCTTAACATACAACAAATGACTATGCCTAAAAGTCTGAAATAACGAAAACTACAATAAAAACTTACATAAATTTTGGAGATTCATATGATCAAAAAAACAAAAAGAAAAATATCCACAATTTTAATAGTTGGTTATCTCCTGTTTTTGATTTTCATTCTAGTTGCTTACTATTTTTGGATTTGTAGGGAAGATGAAAATGAAATTTCAAAAACTTTAATGACACATTTTAAGGTTTTAACTGATTTTAGGGAAGGTAATAATCCTGTGAAACAACCACCGGACGGCAACGAAGTTCCGGACGATAACACAGCCCCGGACGGCAACACAGCCCCGGACGGCAACGAAGCCCCGGACGGCAACACAGCCCCGGACGGCAACACAGCCCCGGACGGCAACGAAGTTCCGGACGATAACACAGCCCCGGACGGCAACGAAGCTCCCGATAACCTTCAACCCCCTTCCGACGCCATACCTCCTTCTGATATGCAATTTGAAAACAATTCATCAGCAAATGAAAAAATGAAATTCTATATGATTTCAACACCTATTTTTACCGTATTTAAGAAGGGTGACAGCATTAGTGTATATGATAAATCTGCGATTGGACGTGCCTCCGACAATATAACCGAAGAAAAGCTTATTCAGCTTTCCGAGAAAATGTTTAATAATGCGGACACCTCGGGAACCTATAACAATTATCAATATGAAATTTCCATATGGGACGGTGGATTGTTAGTTGCATTTACTGATGTATCAAGCAAAAAAAAAGAAGAACATAGAATTCTATACCGACTTATTTTAATAGGGTTACTGTCATTAATTTTATGGTGTGTATTTGTGTTATGGCTAAGCAAACTTCTTGTCTCCCCTCTTGAAATGGCAATGAAGAAGCAATCCAATTTTCTGCTTGCAGCGGGCCACGAACTAAAGACCCCGATTGCCGTAATCAAAACCAGCCACTCCATGCTTAAGCCCGAACTGGGTGATAACAAATATCTTAAGTACGCCGAAGAAGAGGTCGACAGCATGAGCCTTTTGGTCAATGAAATGCTTGAAATATCAAAGCTAAAAACCAACGCTCTTCCACCCGAAACCGAAAATATAAATCTAAGCAAATGCTTGGAAGGGGCAGTGCTTCCATTTGAAGCCACTGCCTATGAGAAAAATGTATCGTTCGATCAGGAAATAACACCTGACATTACATTTGTCGGCAATTCACCTCAGCTGAAAAGACTCGTCGGAATCCTTACCGACAATGCCATTAAGCATACGAAATCAGGCGATAAAGTGATTGTTTCGCTTACAAAAGATAAGGGAAAAGCTTTGCTGTCGGTTAAAAACCAGGGTGAACCAATTCCCGAAAATGAACAACAAAATATATTCAACCAGTTTTACCAAATCAATTCAGCGAGAACACGTGAAAAAGGTCGCTACGGCCTTGGACTCTCCATTGCTGCAGAGATTGCAAAAAACCATCATTCGGTAATCAAGGTTCGCTGCCGGGACGGCTGGACTGAATTTTATCTGTATTTCAATTTGTAAAATGAAGATATCCGAACCGACCGGTTCTTTCGTTCGGAGCTCATAAGTTGCTTTCGTTCGGAGCTCATAAGTAGCTTTCGTTCGGAGCATTTCAAGAACCTTTCTATATTATTTAAACCACATAATCAAAGTGAAGAGAAATCCGATGTTTCCGGCTTTTTCTCTTCACTTTTTATTTTTGAATTCTCTTTTTTGATTCAATTAGTGAAGAGAAATCCGATGTTTCCGGCTTTTTCTCTTCACTTTTTATTTTTTTTATACAATTCATCTTAACTTTTACTCTTCATTTTTTTAAACTTTATCATAATTTTCTTAGCATTAATGAATGATTTTTTTTATGTAATTTCAAGGATTATTCAAGGTTATTAATTTACAATATACTTACTTTTTATTCACGGAAAATAAATGTTAATTCGGGGATTTGTTTTAATTCTAAAAAGAAAGTTACATTGAAGAAGGGTAAGACCAAAAATATTGTATTTAAAATAACCACTAATGACAGCACCACTACAACCACCGACACCGTAAAAGCAGCAACATCAAAGAAAAAGGTACTTAAGGTTGTTTCTACAAAGGTTAAGAATAAAAAGGTTATAGTTAAGGTTAAAGCTGTTAAGAAAGGAACTGCCAAGATTACGTTAACCGCAGATAGCTACAAAGCTAAGACAACGGTTAAAATCAAGTAAAGCATTACATTTCCAAACTTATATTATATTTTTGAATAATTTTTATAATTTTTCAAGGTTTATTCAAGGTAAGCATTTTATAATAAGTCAGATGAAATTATACTTGACCAGAATTAAATAAACAATTTGTAATTCAACATACTCCCACCTATTTTTGGATATACAAAATAGAAGTGTCATCAGTTCTCCCATTACGTTTATGTATATGATGACATTAAAATTAATTGGTTTTTATTAATACCTTTCTAAATTAAGTTTAAACATGTCGGTTAAGTATAATTTCATCAAATTATGTTATGAATGAACTTATTTAACTTATATATAATTATGTACCTAACACTTGAAAGAGATACATTTTTTGAATGCATTGTGAAAGTTTACAGGACCATTTTTAATGTGTTTTGAAAATATATTTACAGGATCATTTTTAATGTATTTTGAAAATATATTTACAGGACCATTTAAATGTATCTCTCTCTTTAATATACAGAAAGGACATCGACTTATGAGAAAAAAATTGATTTCATTTATCGTTACATTTTGTATGATTGCAACATTTTCAAATGTTGATTTCACACCAAAGTCCGCGCAGACGGACGCTGAGCCTGCAACACAGGTTAAATACGCAAATGCAGCGGCAACCACTAATCTTTCACAGATCGATATGTCCGCCTGGAGCTACAACTCCAGTAGCGACGTTTATTATCAGACCGGCATTTCCTATTGCGAGTCGCCGGCAGATTCAAGTTATGAAACCCTCGGAATTTACATTCCTGGAGCATTTATGAATGCAACGGCCAACAGCGATGGTTC
>JAILOA010000310.1 GCA_024691065.1 Lachnospiraceae bacterium
ACCAGATGAGATAAATAATCCATACGTGGTAAAAGTAGCTGTGTAAAAAGCAGTATTGGTGTTATGGACGCACCCTGAATCTACGGAGCGACAGCTCCGCACATCAGATGCTCTGGCAATTCAATTGCCGAGTAGTTCACGAAACGTATTCGGAGAAGTCAATTTGAAATGTATTTTTGAAAAAAGTATTCGGAGAAGTCAATTTGAAATGTATTTTTGGAAAATGTATTCGGATAAGTCAATTAATAGATTTATCGGAAATGATTTTAAAGGCAAATTTGGAGAATTAAATGATATTCACAATATCAGAGTCATTTAAATATTGTGATTTTAATTGCATTTTGTGAGAGAATATTGATTCCGGAAACAAGAGAATAGTCAATCTTTAATGCAATGGTTGCAGCATTTTCGGAAATACTTATATCACGGGTTTTAAGGCCCATATCCAGAGTCATACCCATATTGTTATACATAAATTTATTAGTCAGATCCTTTTTAAAAATCATAGTTGAATTTACAGCGCCCTTACGGATTACGGTTACTTTCTGAGGAGTTGCTTTGATGCGCACATCCGTAGTGAGATTGTCTTCATTGGTTTCAGTATATTTTAAAATGTGCATATTATTTTGAAAACGATAAAAACCAATATATTCCAGGGTTTCATAGGTGTCATTACCATCTGCACACTGCATAGTTTCAAGGATTATTTTTGTTTCATTTGGGTTCATAGATGTATTCCTTTCGATGTAAGAGTTTATGTATCCGTATATTTTAACGTTTTAACAAATATTTGTAAACATAAATTATGAAAATCAGTAATAATCAGTAAAAATGTTCATTAAATTGTAAAGACTGAAAAATTGACAAAGCCTATAAATTGTGCTATCCTTTACGTGAATTAGTTCAGATAAACGATTGTAACACTCAGGGGTTGCAATGGTTTCGACGGGCTTGTAGAAGGTGGAGAAGCTGTCCGTGTGTTAGGGAATCACGTTAATTGCCCTTAAAAAAATAAACGCTGAAGATAATTTAGCATTAGCTGCCTAATCGCAGCTTGTCGGCCTTAGGGTACCCATAACTTAAGAATCCGGCATCGACTTTATGGGACAACGTTCATGCCTAAGCTTTGCGGTATGGATGTATATATGAAGCTACTAAAGCGTAAAGCTTGTTAATGGGCGCTACGTAGAGGGAATGTCAAAACATTAACTATGACAGTAGAAGTACAGTGGAAGCAGGTTCGGACCCGGGTTCGACTCCCGGCAGCTCCATTAAGAAGGTACCTCTCCTTATTGATTAGGGAGGGGCATTTTTTTGCATTAAAATAAATATTTAAGATGTCCTAAAATCGGGATACTATAAAAAGCTATAGATATCTAATAAAAAGACCTATAGTTACCCTAAAACCGGGGAAGAGTAAAAAAATTATAAAAAATACAAATATAGTTTGAAAAATATAGGATACCGTTTTAAAATAGGTGTATAGATTAGAACAGATTCGATTTAGCAAAGGGGGTTAAATATGGCTAGTAACATTTTGCTGGAGAGCGGTACTAACGAATGCGAAATATTGGAATTTATTGTCGGTGGAAATCATTATGGAATAAATGTTGCGAAGGTAAGGGAAATACTCAAGTTTCCTGAACTTACCCCGATACCTATGTGTCATCCGAATATTGAAGGGGCTTTTAGTAAGAGAGGCGAAACAGTTTCGGTTATTAACCTTGCCAGAGCGCTCGGCATGACCGAAAGGGATGCGAGCGATACCAACAAAGGCAGGCTTCTTATGACCAGCTTCAACAATTTTAATGCAGGTTTTCATATAGATGAAGTAATCGGTATCAGACGCGTAAACTGGGCAAATATTATTAAGCCCGACAGTATGATTATAAGTTCTTCCGCAGGGCTTATAAACGGAATAGTTACAATTGATGAACGATTAGTATTAATGCTTGATTTTGAGGGGATCTTAGCTGAGATAGTTCCTGAATTTACTACAAATGTAACCGAACAGCTTAAGATGCTTAAAGATACGGAACCAAAAACCACACCTATTTTCTATGCCGAGGACTCAAGGCTTATTCGCGAGAACATAAAGTCCTTCCTGATTCAGGCAGGATTTACAAATATCACTGCATTTTCAAATGGTTTAGAGCTATATAATCAGCTCCTCGTATTTAAGAAGGAAAAATCAGTAAAGGAAAATGTAGGCGTTGTTATTACAGATCTCGAAATGCCTCAAATGGATGGTCACAGGCTTTTAAAGCTAATTAAGGATGATAAAGATTTAAAAGATATTCCGGTAATTATTTTCTCATCCCTGATTGACGATCAGATGGAAATCAAAGGACAGGAACTGGATGCAACAGCTCAATATGTAAAGAGCAATCCATTAGGTCTCATTGAAACCATCAGAGGGCTGGAAGGAAGTAAATAAGCAAGAAAGCAAAAGATAATTAAAGGTTATAAAAGTCATAGATTAAAAGGTTAATGCCGGTTTATAAAAGTATATAAAAGTCTGTGATAAAAGGTTAAAATAAGCCTGTAATAATAAAGTGTTCAATAGTTTATTAAAATTAAAGTTGATAATCAGAGGGTTATTTACATGCAATTCATTACTGAAAATATATACCCGAAAATATTATAAAATTTTAAAAGGAAAGAGGATATTATGGATTTAACAAAAGAATTGGAAATCGCTAAGGATTTGGCTGTAAAAGCCGGAGAAGCAATTATGGAAGTTTATGCAGATGAAGAAAAGTTCAATGTAACTTACAAGGAAGGTCATATGCCGCTTACCAACGCAGACAGGGCAGCTAATGCAATTATTGTAAAGGGACTAAAGGAGAATTTTCCTGATTATGCCATCCTTTCGGAAGAAGAGAAGGATGACAAGGTAAGACTTTCAAATGATTACTGCTTCGTGGTTGACCCGCTTGACGGAACCAAAGAATTTATCAAGAGAAACGGACAATTCACCGTAAATATTGCATTATCCTATCAGCATAAAAGTGTGATGGGAGTAATCTATGTCCCTGTAACAGAAGAGCTTTATTTTGCGGCAAAGGGAGTAGGTGCATTTTATCAGGCTAAAGGAAAAGAGCCGGAAAAAATTCATGTAACCGAAGAAACAGACCTTACAAAGGTACGTCTTGTAATGAGTTCATCCCACGGCGCACCCGAAATGGATCAACTCATTGAAAAATACGGCTTCAAGAACTTTGTTGCAATGGGAAGTTCCCTCAAAGGTTGTCTCGTCGCAAAAGGTGAAGCAGAAATATATTACAGACACAATCCTACCATGGAGTGGGATACCGCAGCTATGCAGTGCATTGTAGAAGAAGCCGGCGCAATCTTCAGACAAATGGACGACACCGAAATGCTCTACAACCGCGAAGACAGCCTGAACGCAAAGGGCTTCTATATTATTAATGATGAGAAATGTAAGTTGAGCTTGTAAAAAAGTATAGAATAATATAAGCTTAGTTTAAATGCATATATATAGGAATATCAGCTTTATCTAAATGCATACATAAAAGAGTATAAGCTGAGTTTATAGTAGACTTAAGAGATACAAGTTTATTTTTTAGAATATATAAGACTTCAGGCTGAGCTTGTAGGAGACTATAAAAAATATTGGTTTATTTATAAATATAAAATAGCATAAGTATAACTTGTAGGATAAAAAAGTTGAAGACTTCATAGGTTAAATAACTATCGAGTATTCAACTTTTTTTAATAAATCTTAATAAAGAAAATGAATAAAAAACGAAAGGAAAAGGATCTATGCAAATAAAAAAAATAATGTACAGGAAAGTGATAACATTCTTTCTATTAATTGCAATGGTTATCGCTACATTTCCGAAAATCTCAATGTTTAACGGGATAACAGCCAAGGCAAAATTAAAACCGAAGTTTAACACTACCGCGAAAACACTTGAAGTGGGTAAGAAATTTACACTTAAGGTCAAAAATTCTTCAAAGAAAGCAAAGTGGAAGATAAAGTCCGGCAAAGATGTAATAAAATTTAAATCCACCAAAAAGAAAAAAGCAGTAATTCAGGCAAAGAAGGAAGGCAGTGCCAAGGTTATAGCAAAGGTGGGAGATAAGAAGCTTATATGCAAGATAACGGTTGTTGAGAGCAAGGCAACCGAAACATCAAGCGGAGCGGGAGTAAAGCTGACCCTTGCGACTGCTACACCGGCGGCTGTTGCACCTGCAATTGCAACACCAAATGTTTCGCCAAATACTGCAAATCCTGCAGCTTCCGGGACTCCGGGCGATGCCGGCAATAATCCATCACAAACGTCCGCTTCAACAGAAACCTTGAATCCGGCAGATTTACCGGCTACACCGGCCACGGATAATTATAAACTCAGTAAAACCCTTATATTCAGCCGACATGGCCTTAGAACGCCTACTACCGGGCCGGATTCATTCCTAAGTAAAATTACACCAAACTCTTACATAGAATGGTCTGTAGATCCGGGTGAATTAACATTAAAAGGCGGAGTTATAGAAACCATGATGGGACAGTACTTCGGCGAATGGGCTGAAGATAAAGGGCTGATTCCGCACGATTACCAGCCGGACGCAGATAGTGGTGAGGTAAGATTTGTCGCGAATGGTTTTCAAAGGACGATAGCTACAACCAATAACTTTATAAGCGGAATGCTGCCTGCAACCGATATTAAAGCTACAGTAAATGTACCGCTCGGCCAGACTGATCCTATATTTAACTTTAATTTAAATTTCTATTCCGATTCATACAATGAAGCTATAAAGGAACAGGTTCAGGAAATATATAAGCTTTCGGATCCGGAGTCTGAGACTGCAATAAAGCTTCAAAAGGGTTATGATAAGCTTATGGAAGTTCTTGATTATGAAGAATCGGAATCGTATAAGGATGGCAGTGCAACTATATTTAAGGTTGAAGATTTGGAAACAGGTATCAGTGAATCCCTGTCATATACAATTGACGATAATTCCTATAAGACATGGATGGCAAGCGATGCATTGCTTATGCAGTATTACGAAGAACCGGACATAATAAAGGCTGCAATGGGACATAAAATAAGCTATGAGGACTGGGCAAGGATTGTATATGTAAAAGATTTAATTCAGAAAATAGTGTTCGCAACACCGCTTGTAGCAGTAAACTATAGTCATAATACATTACAGGAAATAAGAAAAGAACTAAATACAGATGAAAGAAAGTTCTCATTTCTTTGTGGACACGATACAAATATTGGAGTTATGTTAGCTACATTAAATGCTTTGGATATGGACCTTCCGGGAACCTTCGAAGCAATTCCGATTGGGTCGAAGATAGTATTTGAAGTGTGGGAAGGAGAAGATTCGAAACAATACATCTCCGCAAGGTTTGTTTATGCAACCACCGACCAAATCAGAAATCTTCAAATGATTAATTCCAAGAATCCACCGG
>JAILOA010000324.1 GCA_024691065.1 Lachnospiraceae bacterium
AATATGATTAATAAGTAAAATGAATAATAAATAATTTGACTGAATTGTAATTTGGTTAATAAAATTCAAAAACAATTTGTTTGTTAATAAGTAGGAAGAGTGTCAGATAAAAACATCGTGCATCATAAAAACGGAGATAAAATGAAATTAGAGAAGAAAAAAATATATTATTTAATTTTTGGCTTGATTTTAATAATTGCTGTTTTATCCAGAGTACTTTTGATAAATAAGATTCCGGGTGATATAAGTCCTGATGAAGCATTTGCGGGATACAATGCATTTAGCATATTAAAATACGGTGGAAGAGACAGCTTTGGTTATAAATTTCCTATGTATTTAACTGCCTGGGGTTCAGGTATGAATGTTTTGGAGTCTTATCTCTCAATTCCTTTTATAGCTTTATTTGGAAATCATAATTATTCAATCAGAATTATTATGGTGATTTGCAGTATCCTTTCTCTGGTGTGTGTATATGGGATTGTAAAAGAATTAAGCGGAGATATTAAATTGTCTTTATTCTCTTTTTTTATATGCAGCATAATGCCTTGGCATATAATGATGTCCAGGTGGGGGCTTGAATCCGATCTTGCTCCTTCATTTTTGATATTCTCGTTATATTTTTTTGTAAAGGGCCTAAAAAACGAGAAATTTTTTATGATTTCTTCTTTATTATACGGATTAACCATATATGCATATGCCGTTACATGGCCGGCTTTGTTTATTATTGTGCTTTTACAAATAGTTTATGCCATAGTTTGTAAGAAAATTAAACTTACAAGGTACGCGGTTATTTCCATATTTATATTAATTATAATGTCTTTACCGGCTTTCTTGTTTCTTATGGTGAATTACGGATTGATAGGAGAGATACATTTACCTTTTATGTCAATTCCGAAATTGGTTGCCTTCAGGAACAATGAGATAGGTCTTTCAAATATTCCGGGAAATATTTTAAATATGCTTGAAATAGTTAATCTGGGAGATGGTATGTCGCAGAATACACCGGAAGGAGTAGGATTATTTTATTATTTTTCTGTTCCTTTTATAATAATCGGAATGGTTCCGGTAATTAAAAAGGCTGTAAGCAGCATTAAATCCAAAGAAATATCATTGGAGGCAATTATTCTGATACAGTTTATCGGCGCTGTTGTAATAGGAATATTAGTAGATGTAAATGTAACTAAAATAAATATTATATTTATGCCTCTCAGTTTAATTCTTTCATATGGAATATATAAAATTTGTGAAATGATAGAAAAAAAGAATATAATCATTGTTCCGGTTTTGTTATATATGTTTTTATTTGTGAATTTTGAGAGGATATACTTTTTGGAATATCAAAGTAATTGTTTCAAATATAATTACTGCCAGGATGCTTCAAAAGCATTATTGTATGTTAAAAATCAGATTTTAAAGAATGAGGATTATAAAGATTGCAAAATAAATATAACTGCCGATATATCTTATCCGATTGTATTGTATTATATGGAAGAGAATCTTGATAAATATTTGGAAACGGTAGAATATACAAATTATCCTGATGAATATTTGCAGGTGGAAAGTTTTGATAACATATTAATGAATGTGAATTACAATGAAACGGTGGAAGATGAGAATGTATATATAGTAAATAATGAGATGTGTAACGGTTCGGTTTTGATTGACAGTTTAAAAGATAACAACTATGAAAATTATGATTTCGGTATCTACGGAGTATATTATAAGAAAAGGAATTAATAAAGTTTAAAAAAGTGAATAAAAAATGAAAAATCAGTTGACAAATACATTAATAAGAGTATAATAAATGTAAATAAATTATGAACAAAATGAAAACGAAATATGAATTTCGTTTTAATGAGAACGAATTTTTGTACAAATTGCACAAAGTAATACGGTTAAATAAGACAATTAATGGTCAAAAAAAACAAAAATTTGTAAATTTCTACTTGCCAAACATAAAAAAATAGTGTAATATACATAATATATTTTACTAATCGAATATTTTGGGGATTAGTGTACGGCCTGAGGAGGTCGAATCTAAGAAAGAAAAGGGTGATAAAGTGGCTAGTTTTAGTTATGTTGCTATTGATTCTAGCGGTAAACAAGTAAAGGGAACCATGGAGGCTAACGATGTAGATGCCGTTAAGGGTGCTCTTAAGTCTCAAGGGATGATTGTTACTTCTATTGGAACAGCTTCTGCTTTAAGTAAGGATATCAAGATTGGCGGAAGTGGTGTTAAGGCAAGAGATTTGCAGTTGTTCTGTACACAGTTTGCATCTATATTACATGCCGGTGTTACTATTATCCAGGCTATGGATATGATGGTTGATCAGACAACCAACAAGAATCTAAAAGCAGCTTGTGCTGATGTAAAGGTTCTTATTGAAAAGGGTGACACATTGTCAGCTGCTATGACTCAGCATGATGATGTGTTTCCTGAAATGCTTATCAACATGGTAGAGGCTGGTGAGCAATCGGGTAGTTTGGAAGTATCTTTACAAAGAATGGCTACTCAGTTTGAAAAGGATGCTAAGCTTAGTTCGATGGTTATGCAGGCTTTGATATATCCTGTGGTATTGTTAATAGTAATCATTGGTGTGGTAATTCTTATGCTTGTAAAGGTTGTTCCTCAGTTTCAGGAAACTTTTAATGAAGTAGATGCAGAATTGCCGAAGCTTACATTGATAGTAGTAGCTGCCAGTCATGCGGTTATGCATACCTGGTATATTATACTCGGAGTTGTAATATTGATTGTTGTAGCTTTTAAGCTATGGGCGAGAACCGAATCGGGTGCTATGATAATCGGTAGAACTATTCTTAAACTTCCGTTGTTTGGTGATCTTGTAATTAAGCAGGCATCTGCCAGACTTGCCCGTACATTAAGTACTCTTACTACCAGTGGTATTCCACTTATTACAGCAGTTGAGATGTGTGGTAAGATTATGACGAACAGGGTTGTTAAGACAGTAGTTGAGGATGCTAAGTCGGATATTGAAAAGGGTGTTCCTTTATCACAACCGCTTGAAGCATCAGGTGTATTCCCGCCGCTTCTTTATCAGATGACAAGAATCGGTGAGGAAACAGGTAATTTGGAAGAAATGCTTGATAACTGTGCTCAGTTCTATGAAGAAGAAGTTGAGAATGCAACACAGGCGATTGCAACAGTTGTTGAGCCTTTGATTATAGTAGTTATGGCGGGCATAGTTGCTCCGATTATCGGTGCGGTAATGATGCCTATGCTTAGTATCTACAATGCAGTTGAGAATGCATAATGAAACTATAGTGTAATAAAGGGTGGAATTGAATTGTATCAAAACCGTTGGCCAAGAACGGTTCAGATAAAAATAAACAAAAAAAGGAGAAAAAAGTTATGAGAAATTACATTAACAATTTAAAGAATAACAAGAAAGGTTTCTCTCTTGTTGAACTTATTATCGTTATTGCTATTATGGCAATCTTAGTTGGTATCGTTGCTTCACAGGTTATCCCTTATCTTGAGAAATCCAGAAAAGGTAAAGATCAGCAGCAGTTATCAGGAATTACAACAGCTATCGTTTCTACAATAGCAGATCATGCAACAGCAATCGAAACAATCACAGCTTCAGATATCGAAGGTTGGGACTCAGCAGCAGGTACAAGTGCTATGACTGATACAAACTGTGATAAGGAATTCGTTTCTAATCTTTCTTCACTTCTTTCAACTTCAGGTGATGTTGAAGATTTAACAGATATTATGAAAGCCGTTGCTGGTAAGTTTAAGTCTAAAGCTTATACAGATGTTACAGGTACAGGTTCTAATATTGACGGAAAGAACATTAAGGGTATGCTCGCATCCGGTAAGACAACAGTATTCGTTGCTACGGGTACTACTCCAAACGCTGACGAGAAGCTTAAGTCTGAGTCAGATTAATTTTTAGATTAAGATTTATAATTAACTTGATACTAAAAGGTATAGAGAATAAGTAAAAAGCATATTGGATGTCCCTACTTGGCAAGGGACATCCTATTATATAAATTACTTATAATCTTTCTTTTTGGTACTCAAGTTTTTATTTATGTAAAGGGAATTTTTATATTTTCTTTATGAAGTTTTATTTATTTTTATAATTGTGATTTTTGGGAGATAGGATTATGTTTTCTGGTGATGATATTTTGTCATGTATTTTGGCTATAATTATGTCTGTTATTGCTTCAGGAGTTTCTAATCTCGTCATTTGTTTCCTATATTCCAAAGAAGAAAAGGAAGATGAAGAAAAAAATATCCATGCCTTATGTCAATCATGTAAGAATGAATATAGTAAGGTGGCTTATTTGTTTCCGTTTCTTCGTAAAAAAAAGGTATCTTCGTGTCCTAATTGCGGAAGTATGATTTCAAATCAATTTATTGTAATGCAATTACTTAATATTATTTTATATATTGCAACAATTTTGTATTTGGGTCTCAATTTAGAAACAGTATTGTTATGTTTATTTATAACTGCACTTATTACTATTTCTATGGTTGATTTTAGGATTTATGAAATTCCGGATTCTTATAATTTATTTATTTTAATCTTGGGAATATTTATTTCGATTATTGACAGAAATGAAATTGTAAGTCATTTAATCGGTATGGTTGTTATTTCCGGCTTTTTGTTTTTGGTAGCTTTGATATCTGTTTTTATGGGAAGAGAAGCTATGGGAGGCGGAGATATAAAACTTATGTTTGCATCAGGTCTCGTTTTGGGTGTAAAAGGTATAGTAGTTGCTTTTATTGTCGGCTGCATTGCCGGTTCTGTTATTCACCTGGTGAGGATGCTCGTAACCAAAGCGGATCATCAATTATCATTTGGTCCTTATCTTGCGATGGGGATGGTTTATTCTGTATTTTTCGGAGAAAGAACCTGCAATTGGTATCTAAATATTATATCTGCTTACGGGAGACTTCGTAATATTATGTAGGTTTTGCTTAAATTTATGTATATCGCTGAGTGCTTATGGTAATGAGCACCGAGTGATGTATATAACAGTAAATTATTATTGTAATTACATCTAACATTTTTTTGATTATTTTTTGTGTAATTGTTTCACAAAAACAGATATCAAAGAGGGAGGATAGGTACGATGGCTAAACATGTACTAAGTATTGAAATTGGTCAACAGGTGACCAAGGTAATTGAAATTGATTATCGTAAGAAAAATCCACACGTATATCGTGCAGTTACCTTTGCAACACCTGAAGATGTCATGGATGATGGTTTTATCCGTGACAGAGACACACTTGCGGTTGCTTTTCGTGAACAATTGCAAACTGCGGGTATAAAGGAGAAGGCAGTTGTATTCTCAATTGCTTCTACTAAAATTGCTACTCGTGAAGTAACTCTTCCGGATGTAAAGGAAAATAAGGTAGGATCATTAGTTGCTGCTACAGCCCAGGATTATTTCCCTGTAGATTTGACTAATTATTCCGTTGCTTATTCTATCCTTGATTCTGTGAAGGATGATTCAGGTAGTAAGTCGCTTAAGGTTATGCTTCTTGCAGCGCCTGATTCGCTTGTGGATAACTATTATAACTTCGCTGATACTATGGGGTTTTCAATTGAAAGTATTGATTACTTCGGTTCCGGTTCCATGCAGGTTCTTAAGAGCGAGATTGTTGGTTCTTATTGTGCTTGTGTTCAGATAAGCGGTAATAATTCTACTGTAACAATTATGAATGAAGGTCAGCAGCTTATGCAGCGTACTGTATCATATGGCGTATTTACTATGGCAGAAAGTATAGTACAGGATTCCGAAAATGGTATTAATGATCTTGATTCTGCATGTGATGCACTTACAAGAGAGAGACTTCTTTGTAATACTCTTGATTATGAAGGACTTGAGGCTACTGAAAGTGCAAGAATGACTGATACACAGTATGCAAGTGAAGTTGAACATCAGGCTGCCAGAAAAGTAGCAACTGATGCTTGCGGTGATCTTATTATGAGTGTTATCAGAGTGCTTGATTTCTTCAGATCTCAAAATCCTGGTATACAGCTTAATGGTTTATACCTCACAGGTATGGGCGTTAAGGTTAATGGTATTGATGATTTGTTCTCATCTGAAATTAATATTCCGATTCATAAGATGGAACATCTCGTAAGTGTAACTTTCCCAAGAAAGTTTGGAGATAGCTTATACAATCAGACAGAATATATAGCTGTAATCGGTGCTGCTATAAATCCTGTCGGATTTAAATCAAATAAAGCTGCCGAGAAAGGGATGGGAGGTGCCAAGATAAATATGGTTCCTTTCTGGATTGTTCTTGGTGTTGCTGTTGTTGCCGGAATAGCTATGAGTGCTATATCGGTAGGACGTTATATGAGTGCAGAAAAGAAGAATACTGATTTAAAGAATGAGAAGGAATCTTTATCTTATATTGAAGGTATCTATAATACCAACGAGTCTATAAAGACACTCGATTCTAATATTAATACTATGTATAAAGATACACATTCTATGAATGAGTATATGTCTGATTTGATTATCGAGCTGGAGGATAAACTTCCTTCTGCTTGTAAAATTGATTCTCTTTCCATTAACGATGAGGGAATTAATATGAGTGTTACTTCTAAGACTGATTTACAGGCAGCTAAGCTCATTATGAATCTTGAGAAAGATTATGATGTTGAGGATCCTGCTACTGAAGTTGGTATTGCAGGTCTTACGGATATACAGTGTCCTGGTATTACTCATAATGAAGAAGAGAAGACTTGGACATATTCCATTTCAGCCAGATTTGTTAATATTGATGTATATGACAGTTTAGTTGAATCTGACGGAAGATATGCTATGGCTTCTAAGGACTCACTTTTGGATAGTAAGAAAGCCGATGGTGAGACTGATGAAGAATCTGATGTTGAAGATGAAACTGCTACAGATACAGAGACTACAGATGATGCAACTTCTGAAGAAACTACCGATGACGGTTCTACTTCAGAGGAAGCTTCTAGTTCTGAAAGTACAACAGAGTAAAGGGGGAAGTGGATTATGAAAATGAAAGATAGAGATAAAGCGGCTCTTTTGGTTGTTGTATCTATTATTATTGTTGTCGCTGTATATTTTCTTGTATTTAGCAAATTTAATGAAAAGACCGATACTTTAACCGAAGAAAATAATACATTAACTACTGAGGTAGATAGACTTAGGTCTATGGAAGCTAATAAGCAGCAGGTAGAGGATGAAACTGCTGAAATTACCAAGGAGATTAATGATATTCTTGTTCAATTTCCTGCTGATTACAGAACCGAAGATATTATTGTTGAAATGAATAATATGTATGATAAGGAAATTAAGGCTGTTAAGATGGATTCTGAATCTTTCAGTGTAGATAGTATTTTCTATGGAGCTATGCTTGAAGATACTGCTGCTACAACTGAAGAAGAAACCGAGGATGTAACATTGCCTACTGATGAAGCAGCTGAAGGCGAAGAAGCTGAAGAATTTGTAGCAGGTGCTCTTACTACTGAGCAGTTAATCAATAATTCAGCTGACTTTGTAGGTTATACAAGTGATGTATCTTTAAGCTTCTCAACTTCATATATTGGTTTCAAGAAGGTTGTTGATTATATTGAGAACAATGAAGCTCGTATGGTAATTAAAGAGTGTAGCGTTACCGAAGGTGATTCCGGAAATCGTTATAATGTTAATATGACTATCGGAATTTATCGTGTTGAAGGAACCGGTGCTACTTATGAAGCTCCTGAAATTGACGGAATTAAGGATGGTACACCTAATATCTTCAAATAATTCAAATTTAATATTATTGATTACTTGTCTTTTTGCAGGTATATCTAGAATAGTAGCATATCCCATTAGCCTATGGTTAATGGGATAATGCTAGCTTTTAAGAGTTTAGATTTTTTTTATATTTTTAACTTTATTTTAAGTTTGGTTTTTAAAAGGTTTATATAGTGTTAATAATTTTATGATTTGGCATATTTTGTGGTTTGGGTGATTTTATAATTTTTTTAAATTTTTTATCCTGAAATTATTCTAAAAAAATCCTTATTTTTTAAGCAAAACTTAATAAAATTGTTTGCATTTTGTTTTGTTTTATCATATAATGATATTTAGTAATTTTATAAATTTTTTATATTTGTGCTATTTATAAACAAATCGGTTAATTTTGTTTATATTTAGCTTGATTGTGTTTATGAGTATTTCTATATTGATTTATCTTTATATTCTTTTGGCTTGATTATTTGTTATAAACGGTTAGGGATATGACGTATCTGTATGGTACATTTAAAAATAAATTAATATTTGTTTTGTGATTTTCTTTATTTATATTGGTTAAAGAGTATCATGGAACATTGGGATACTTCATTTAGAATTTTTTAGAAAGGTAGAGGTGCACAGACTTATGAAACTATTAAGAAAGAACACGGGTTTTACTTTATTGGAAGTTGTTATTTCCGTGGCTATTCTGGCAATGATTTCTATTCCGTTACTGTCTTATTTTTCAACATCTTCTGCACACAATGGTAATGCCAAGGTTCAACAGGGAGCTATTCTTTCTGCTCAGGAAGCTATGGAAGAATTGAAGACCTATGAAACCGATTTGTCGGACCTGGATAACATTGTTGACTACAGTACAGCTAATTCGGGGGTTTCGGATTGGACTAAGGATAGCGTGAAAATTAACGAGAGTGATCCTGACAAGACGGATTGTGTTACTCGTGAAGTTACTATTAATGGGGTTTCTTATACTTTGATTATGACTACAAACGGTATTAACAGAACCGATAAAGGTAATCAGACCGATAAAGAGTTCTTCTCTAGATGGTGGCAGTATACTGGTTTAGGAACGAGTCCGAATGTTAATATTGATGGAGATGGCGGTGATTTAAAGAAATATTATGAAATTACCGGTGAAGAGTATAAAGAATATGTAAATGCCAGTATGAATGCTAAGCGTGATTGTATAGCTGTTCAGACTAATAAAGATACTGCTGCTACCGTACAATATTTTAGAGATTATATTTTATCATATGTCGATGAGAACGGCGGTATAGCTGCTACAGAATCCGAAATCAAGGATAGTCTTACCAGAAAATTTAAGATAACTATTGATGAAGATGCATCCGGTGATTATTTAGTTGAGACCGTTAATGTTGTTTATACTTGTAACTTAACCGGTTTTGGTGTAATTCCTGACTATAAATATCAGATGGAAGCAACTAAAGTTAAAAAATCCAATGTTGCCAAGTATGGTTCTAATATTTTCCTTATGTTCTCCAGACCTGATATTATTGAAATGGTCGGTGGTTCAGGATATTATAAGGGAACTACAGCTGCTGACGTTCTGGCTGAATCTACCGATGTAATTGTTAATGAAAGTGCTGTTAATTCAGTTATGTTTGAAGGAGGCAATCAAATTAATATTTTCTTTATAACAGAAACTAATGACATATTTACAGCTAACTATGTTAAAACATATGGTTCAAATCCGGGTGGAACGTTATTAAGTGCTTCATCCTGGTATACCAATGAAGTTTCTGTTCAAACAAGTACTAATGTCGGTATTCCGACTGCTTCGGTTAACAATGTGAAATTAACTTCAAATATTAAAGAGTGCTTTACCGGTTCTTATACAAACTGGGCTGATGGTGTTGGTGTTTCAGATACTAATTCTGTTAACAGGTTGGCAGGTATTAACTTATATGTTCGTCTGACTGCTTATAAAGATGAACCTCTTAAGAATTTATATGAGAGTGAAACATATATGGGAAATACTGTTAAGTGATATTATTGATTATATTTACTGACGTAAACAATTTTCGCTGAAATATTAAATACTTCAGAAAGGGGAAAATTATGTTGAATTTTTTACGTAATAAAAGAGGATCATCTCTGGCAATGGTACTTATAGCTATGAGCTTTATGGCGATTCTTGGTGTTACCGTTATTACGCTTACAATTACAAATATGCGTATGAAGTATGCTCAAGCCGGTGGACAAAAAGAGTTTTATGATGTTGAAGGTGCCATGGAGACAGTTGTTGCCGGACTTGAAAATGATTCCGAAAAGTGTGCTTCTTACGCTTACTCGGATGCTTTGGCAAATTATAGCAGTATTAAGACGGGGGCATCCGCTAATAATCTTGAAACTGCTTATAATAATAACTTTTTCCGTTATATGGTTTATGAGCTTTTAGGGTTTGATACCGAAAAGATTTATTCCGGTGTTTCTTATTCAGAAGAAGAACAGAAGGTTGATACTAAAGCTCAGATTTGTTATAACGGTGGTATCAATGGTCATAAATATGGTACTAAGATTGGCGGATCCGGTTCTTTCAGAGATCAGTATGGATATAAAATTTCAGAAGTAGATACTCCGATAAATGATTTCTTGAACGGTGTTACGGATACTTATAATGAACTCTATTATAGTGATAAAGTAATTGCTAATTATCTTGGTAAAGCTATGATAAAGGGTACTCAGATGCTTAATACTAAGGGTGAAGCTCTTACGGGTTATTATGTTCCGGCGACAGCATTATATCCTAGTAATAGTAATAAATGGGATAATGTTATGGAGTTCGAATATGATGATAATGGTTATCCTACTATTATCTTAAGAAATATTCGTCTTCGTTCTCCTAAGAATGAAGAATATTATGCATCTATAACTACCGATATAAAGATTACAGTTCCTCCTACGGATGCTGAAACATTTACACAGTATCTTGATTATGCAATTATTGCTGATGATCAGATTAAGGTTCCGGGAGTTTATTCTATAAGTGTTGATGGTAATGCTTATGCAGGAACTGTTAACAGAACATTTGCCGATGATTCGGATGCTGATAACGGCTCCGATGGTATTATTGTAAATGGTGGTACTTTAAGTATTTCCGCCGAAGATTTAATTACCCGTGGTGATATACTTGTCAGAAATAGAGGTACATTCCAGGTTAACGCATTGGATCTTTCCGGAACTATGAAGAATAGTGTATGGGCCGAGAATATCAGAACCGAAAAGGTTGGCGGTGTTGGAAGCAATGTTATTGATATTCATGCGGATACATATGTAGCAGATGATTTTGAATTGAATGCTCCAAATGACAGAGGTGTTCTTCAGGGACAATATTTTGGATACAGCTATAATGATATTAATCAATCCGAAACTTTAACCACAGATGATGGTGCTGATTTTTCATCAACCATCACTCTTAACGGTGGTTCAGGAACAACTCCAAGTTATTTAAGTATTTCTAATTTACAGAAACTTGTTCTTGCAGGTTCAACATATATCTCAAAGCCTTCTGCAAGTGATCTGGCTGCCGGTGAGACAGAGGATTCTAATACAAGAGACATTAAGATGTATGAAGGTTTAACATCCAAGGCCAGTCAGTTGGTTTACTATGTACCTGCTGATTATATCAGTACTGATGTTGATGCTCCGGCATCATGGTCTGCTCCTAAAAAGTGTATCCTTTCCGATGGTTCTCAGTTCTGGTTTGATCATAAGGGGTATTCTGATGATTATCTTGGTGGTACAAGTGTTGAAAATTATATTGATTTAACTGCTAATGATTGTATTTACCGTTACTTCCGTAATAAAACCGGTGTCTCAGGTTCTAACGGAACTGTAGCAAGTGTTATGTACTACTACTTGAGAGTTACTGATACAAATAAGGCAGGAGAGTTCTATAATAAATTTATGGAGAATGCTCCGACTGCTTCACAAATTAAGACAGTAGATTGGACTATTGGTAGAATATCAGATAAATATGCTGATGCTATTATTACATCAGCAGGTAATATTCTTTACAATACCACATCATCAGGAAATCTTATTAAGCTCGGAAATTCCGATCCTTCAGATGCTGATTCATCACTTGTAAGTTATGGTAAATCACTTAATACAGATTACCTTTCACTTCAGATGTCTCTTCTTCAGGAATATTCTGTGGCTACAACACTTACTACTCAGTCAACACCACAGTACAGACTTTGGGATGATGCGAGAGGTGAAACTGTTGATGCTGATGGATATTCCAAGTCAGGTAGAAATAATACCGGTGAGAAGAAAACAAATGTTTTTGATACTATCGTTGATAGAACCAAGCTTTTAAATGTTCTTGGAGGAGTTCCATATGAGAAGGTTACTGATGCCGAGACTCAGGATGGTGATATCGTTAAGGTTGGTTTCTATTTAGCAGATGGTGATTATTCATATGATGGTAAAATTAATGGTGAAACTGTAGATGCAGGTGTAATTATCTGTACCGGTAATGTTACATTTAATCAGAGCTTTAATGGTCTTGTTATTGCCGGTGGTGATGTTATCCTTAATGCTGACGGTATCGCTATTAATTCAAGTTCAGATGCTGTTGATGCTGCAATTAACTGGGATGCTCTTCAGGATACTTCTTATGTTTATGATATCTTGAGAGAATATTTTAGAAGTTCCGTTGATGCATCTATTAAATCCGGAGATGAAAGAGTTAAGGGCAATGTTATGACTCAAAACTGGGTTAAGAATGACCAGCAAAGATAATGAAAGGAGAAGTTAAACATGAAATTATTAAAGGATAATCGTGGATTTTCTCTTATTGAACTTATCGTAACAATTGCTATTATGGGGATTCTTGCCGGCGCGATTGTTGCAAATGTTGTTATAATCGGTAATGCTAACTCTAAAAAAGCAGCTCAGAGGTTAGGTACTAAATTAGATACCTGCCTTTCGGAAAATCTTACGAAATTAGATAATACATATTTATATATTTTTAAGTCAGGAGGAGAAGTTAAGACTCTTATATGGAAAACTCCTACTAATGCCGTTACATCTGATTCTGATTTATATTCTACTTATAGATACAGAGGATATAATTCTTATGATGAACTTATGGCAGCTAAGTATACCAAGGAGCTGATTGCGGCTGATGCTCCTAGTTTGGGAGGAAATAATATTGATATAAGTGTTATTAAGGATAATACTGAGACTGATCTTCCTTCTAATGGCATAATTAAGATTGGTTTTGATAAGGCTGACGGTTCTATTAATACTTGTGTTATGACTACATCAGCCGGTATGGATATAAGTGATAGCAGTGCAATTATTGATTTTGATACTATTAGAGTATCCGGTAGAGCAAAGGTAGATGTTAAATTAGTTCATTCTACCGGTAAGCATACAGTTATTACTGCAAGTTAATAGTTATTATAGGAGGTGAATCAAATTGTTTATAAAAAATAAAAAAGGTTTTACATTGGTTGAACTTATGATAGCTATGGGTATGTTTGCTGTTGTTTCCAGTGCAATTATGGTATTTATGGTGACAGGTACTACGAACTTCCGTAAAAACCGTAATAATGCGGAAATTCAAAAAAATGCTCAGTTAACGGTTATGCAGTTAACTACATTTACACAGGAAGCATTGTATGCTGATTATGACGGGACCAATCTTACATTCTATACACCAAAGTATTTTGCGCCTGATGCTGTACTTACAGATGATCAGAAATATGGTCATAAGGATGCACTTACTAAGAAAGTAGTAGCTTATGATAGTACAGATAAATGTTTATACTTTAAAGAATATGATAATATTAATGCTTCAGTAGCAGATTTGTTAGGTTCTAATAAGAAAGACTATTTAATGACTGATTGTGTTGTTGATTTCGATGTTGATACATCTAATTTGGATGTTAATAATACTATTACAATTACCTTAGGTATGAAGAAGGAAGCATTATCTTATAATCTTACTCAGGTATTAAAGCTTAGAAATGCTGCTTCAGCTCCTGTTACAGGGTCGGCTTTGGGTATTTAATTAACAAATATAAAATATTTATAAAAAAAGTATAAACTTTTTCTTGTAAAATTTATAATTTGGTTATATAATGTTTATATGATTTATTTAGGTATGGTTTTTTACTTTACTTAATTATGTATTTAATTACAATTGAATTGGTAATTGGTTTCGTGATTTTTCAATTGTTTTTAATAGTTTTCAGATGTTTTGATTTTACATAAGTTTAAGAATGGAGGTTAAACTATGTACAGAAAGGCAAGAGCTGTGAATAGAAAAAATGCAAATCGCAGAAACATGGTACTCGCTGTATTGGCTGTGTTTATTGTTACATTTGCTGCATTTTATTTACATCATATTATGTCCTCGAAAGCTGATACGCCAACATCCAGAGGTGTTGTAAATGAGCTTACTGAATTTAATAAGGACATGACTTATGATTCTTCTACAAAAACCTGGATGAGAAATGATTCCTATGATTCAACATTGGGAACTGCTGATAATCCATTCCTGGTTCTTGAGATTGTTCCAACTAACTTTTATTCATATTTTGGATATATGATTGACGGATGTCAGCCAATGAATTTAGGTAAGCTTTGGACCCAGAATACTCCTGACAGGATGAATAATGGTAATCCATGGCAGAGTTTAGCTAATATCGGTGCTGAATATGCTAATCTTGAAAAGTGTTTTGCTGATGAGCATGAATATGAAGAGGTTAATTATAAGGGTAAGACAAGTACTCAGGTTAACCAGCAGTATTATACTGAAAACTGGAGCTATAAGAATGAAGAGCTTAAGGCTATAGGTTATTATGAGTATGTAGGTGAAGGAAAGGGTAACTTTAATTTCTCCGGTACCTATGCTGATAATTCAGGTGTTATTGCTGAAGGAACTGTATATAGACCACAGTTTACTCAGAC
>JAILOA010000326.1 GCA_024691065.1 Lachnospiraceae bacterium
TCAAATAAATCTTTAGCTAATGAAAGATACTCTTCATTACCAAAGTTTACATAATTAAGCGCAAGCGCCGCTACCGCAACACTTACCTCATCAGTAGCCGGATTAGAACCGGAAGCAACAAATACCTGCCTGCTTCCCGACTGATTTTCAGGCGCACCCCAATAATTATGATCAGAATTTTTTTCTCCAACCTGATATACAAAGCCTGCTACATCTCCACTCGTATTATAAACAGTACATCTTTTGAAATAATCACAAAAATGATCAAGAATTAATTTTAAATGTTCTGTTTGACCCAAAGCATTAAATGCATCCTTAAATTCATAATAAGATAATGCTAATGTAGAAGCTGCATATCCTTGAGGAAGGCCAAACTTAGCATGGTCACCCGCATCATGGAAACCACCGCTTACATCAACGGAATATGTAGTTCCATCTATGGTTACACTTGTATTCTGATCAGCTGTATGGCAGGCACTTCTCCATGTAAATGCACTATTACTGTCAACGTCCGGACCACACATATTTGCATCATAAAAGTAAAGACTTTCCTGTAAAAGCTTCGCATAATTAAATTCGGAAATCTTACTTACATTAATTGTATCCGAAAGCTTAGAGCCTGAATTACCTGAGCTGCCACCTGAAGAACTGCCTCCACTTGACGAACCTGACTCCCCGACAACTTTGGCACTGTTTATGGTATAACTGACACTTGCCCCCGAATCATTTGTTGCGAATCTGACTCCTATCTGATTAAGCGATGAAAGAGAAGTTATATCCATGGATAAAGAATAATTCCCGGTAGTTGCACTTCCATCTATAGGTTTATTATGCCATATATAACTATTATCCATAGCAAAAATAATCAGACCGACATTTGATCCCGACAAACTGTTTACTGTTATATCCACATTGAATACTAAAGAAGAAAAATTTCCCATATTATTGCTTAAAGCAGAAGGTATACTACTTCCACTTAAAGCATTTTCAATTATATAATCATTACCATAAGGATTTTTAGTTACAGAGCCGGAATTACTTATATTCTCAAAAATAACATATTCTGTCGACTCTGCCTTCGCCACAATACTTCCGGACTGCCCCAGCATCCCGAATGCATTACAACTAAGAGTTACCGCAGCTGCAGTTACCCCTGCCAAAAATTTCTTCAAAAACCTACTTTTTACCATATTAACCTCCATACAAACAGCAACTTTATCACATTTTATCATTCATTCGGTAAGACTGCAAATATATTCCAACCTTCTTTATAAATAATCTTCCATCCGGATCAATCCCCGGAATATCTTGTATTTTTCGTGTTTTTATTAGATAAAGTTACATAAACAATAAGTTTCAATTTACTGCCCCACAAAAAAAGCTGCCATCAAATTATCTTTGAAAAATATTCAAAAAACAAATGATAACAGCATTCTCACACGTACATATTCAAATTCTAACATATAATAATAAAATGTCAAAGAGATATATTATGAATTTTTTTAGATAATATGTAAAACTGTAGGTAATTCCGGAAAAGATTAGAGAAAGTCCGATTCCATAGTAATAAACATTGTATATTAAAAGAATCAGCTTTATCTAATAAGCATTTTTTCACTCTTCCACAAACATTCCCGTAAGTCGTGGAACATTAAATCTGTCCGTAAACAAGTCACATTTACATAAAAACTCATAAAACACATGCCTTCCCTGCCCGGACATAGACTCATAATTCCCCTGTCCCTTCGCAAGTATAACATCCGACTCATCAAGAATCTTCTTACTATCCTCCGGCATCATTTCATAAATAGTTCCTGCAATCGCCTCGCCATTTGTAATTACCTCCGAAACCTTATCAAGCCCTGTATATACAGCATCCTCCATTGTTGCATCATTTAAGACCTCTCCGCCTCTCACAAGTGTACGAATCTTTAAATGAGGAAATCTCTCCTTTAACGCTTCAAGCATAAGCTTATCCAGAACAATCTCACCGCAGTTATCACAAATAAGCAAAAATGTATTGCCTTCCTCACATTGTTTCAAAAATGAATCATAGGTCTTTTTATCATCCTCTCGCATATCCGTATCCTTGAAAAGCTCCATAAATACCGATTTACTCACATGATTCATAGCACCAAAATCAATATAATTTCCGATTCTGGCCATTATAAGAGCCTTAGCCAAGGGATCTGCAGCCACTTTAATATCATTTCTGAGACTATCCTCTATTTCCAAAACCAGGTCGTTATATTTCTTTTTAATCTCACTGTAATCCGCAAGCCCGCCAAAATATTTAATATGCAATTGATTAAACTTATAAACCATATACGGACTGGTGTCGGTATCGCTCCTGTTATCCAAAAGTGCCTTAACCTCAGCCATATATCCACTGTTGTCTGCCTCTTCCTTATCCGTCTTTTCCTTCTGACGGTCATAAAGACATTTAGCACAAAGCTCTGAAATTCGCATATAAATCTCCTACTTCTTACATTTAGATTCTTAAAATTATAAATATTTTCTCAACGGTATTTCAATATTTCACATATAATTCTTACATTAACATAAAAAAACAAATAATCCCTCAGATATAGATTTTAATATGTCAAAATTCTATGCATCCTCTTATACTTACTCTTTCTAAGTTGCTTTTTAAGCTGCCTGCATTCAGTATAAAAAATAGCCGTCCCCTTGGATTTATATCCCATATTTGAACTCAAATGATAACCGACGAAGAAATACTTATCGCCTTTATTTTTTTTAATATAAGCATAATACCCCGTCTGATTCAAGAGATTCAGTGCAGAATTAAGCTGCGACTCATATTCTTTTACAAGACCCTTATATTTTCTCTCAACCAATTTATACGCTCTTCTGATTTTTTTATCGTTCATAATATAGCTATAAACCTTTGGATAATGCTTTTTGGCATAAATCATATAGGTCAGCGCGTAATATTTGAATTCATAATAGGCAAGCCTGTTACTCGCACCATTGTTTGCAAATTTAAACCATTGATTTGAAATCTGATTATAAACCTTCCCCGGTGAATAATTTCTATTCTGCGAAACATAATAATTGTAAAATTTTACATTATTATTCATGCCCCACATATAAGCATTAAACTCATTCATAATTCCGTAAAGTCCACAAACATTTGATGCAAGATTAGCCTTAGGCGCACCTATATAAGTATTAAATCTAAATGTTCTCGCCGAGCTTGGTATAATTGACTTCATTTCTATACTATCATAAACATTATTCCTGTTATAGCTTACAATCAAAGGATTTCCGCTCCCCCTATAAAAAGAATACCATAAATTATAATAACTTCCGGTATAATTATTATTTGTAAAATAATGACATTCTTCATGAACAGCAGTATCCAGACCGTCCAATATAGGCTCTCCCTTATCAAACCAGTTCATAACATCATCGCCCTTTTGCTTGGAAAACCTAACCATATAAGCCCCGTCCTGATCATATTTATTCAGGAGCTTCATAACATTTTTATAATTTACCCTGGCATTATAATTAACTCCTGCCTTACCGGTTTCATTATTAAAACCGCATAAAACAAGCATAAAAAGAAATATAAATATAATCTTTTTAATCATATT
>JAILOA010000340.1 GCA_024691065.1 Lachnospiraceae bacterium
GGACGACTTGCATGCTTAGGATCATCATTGTTGGTAGAAAGCGCATGAGCAGCGGCAAGACCTGATATAAATGTTTCGGTCAATGTAGATTCACTTCCGACACAGATAACCGCGTCTGCCTGATTTGTCTCGATAAGCATACATCCGAGTGTTATAGCATCTCCACCTGAAGAACAAGCAGTACTGACAGTCATACTCGGGCCTACATAATCTTTATTTATAGCTATCTGGGCAGCAAGCTCATTACCGATTACCTGAGGTATAAACCTTGGTCCCGGTCTTTTCTTCTTACCGGAAGTGAGTAAATCCTGCATTTCGGAGATAGGTGAAATACCACCAAGCGCGGTGCCTACGGTAATACCGATTCTGTTTTTATTTTCTGAAATTTCGCCTGCATTTTCAATTGCCTGCATAGCGGCAGCATATCCATATTGCATAAACGGATGCATTTCTTTTACCTGCTTTGAGGTCATAAACTTTAACGGATCAAAGTCTTTTATCTCTCCTGCTATCTTTACAGGAAGCTTTTCGGTATCGATCTTGGTAATTTTATCAATACCACACTCTCCCTTCAAAAGATTATCCCAATATGTATTAACATCATTTCCAATCGGAGTCACCGCTCCCAAACCTGTTATAACTATTTTTTTCATAAAATATAATTCCCTTTTTACAATTCTTATTTATAAGTAACAATTCACCGGCTGATAAATTTTTTAATGTATTATATCAAATATTGATTCACCGGCAGATAATTTTTAATTCTTATCATTATTCCAGTCATATTCTCTGATTTCTTTTCTTTGAATCTTTCCGCTGATTGTCTTCGGAAGATTCTTTGTGAAATCAACAACCTTAGGCCACTTGTAAGAAGCAATATTTTTCTTAAGTGTTGCCATTACTTCTCTCTTGAGCTTTTCACTACCCTCTACACCGTTTGCAAGCACGATACTTGCCTTAATTGCCTGACCACGAATAGGATCAGGAATAGGTGTAACTGCACATTCAAGCACATAAGGAAGCTTCATAATTTCATTTTCAATTTCAAACGGTCCGATTCTGTAACCGCTGGATTTAATAACATCATCCACCCGGCCTACATACCAAAAATAACCGTCTTCGTCCATATAAGCGGTATCACCTGTATGATAATAACCGTCATACCAGGTATTTTGTGTCTTTTCCTTATCACCGTAATATTCGACAAATAAACCGCAAGGTGTGTTTTCTTTTGTCTCTATTACAATTTCTCCTACCTCTTCAGGACCTGCAATCTCCCCGTTTGAAAGCATAATTTTAACATTATACTGAGGACTTGGAATTCCCATGGATCCGGGACGTGGTACCGTACCAACCAGATTTCCGATTGTAAGCGTGGTTTCGGTCTGTCCAAAACCTTCAAATATTTCAAGTCCGGTTGCATCATGGAACTTATTCCAGATTTCCGGATTAAGAGCTTCGCCGGCAGTTGTAACATGTACAAGGCTTGATAAATCATATTTTTCAAGTTTAAGATGAACCAAAGTACGATAAACCGTAGGCGGCGCACAAAATGTAGTAATCTTATATTTTTCTATCATCTTTAAGATTTTTCTGGGCTCGAAATCATCGAAATCAAATGTAAATATAGCGGCCTCGCAAAGCCATTGACCGTATATCTTACCCCATAGAGCCTTACCCCAACCTGTATCGGATATTGCAAAATGTATGCCATCCCTTTGCACTCTGTGCCAATAAGCTGCTGTCACATAATGTCCCAATGG
This sequence comes from Lachnospiraceae bacterium, assembly GCA_024691065.1. Lineage (GTDB taxonomy): Bacteria > Bacillota > Clostridia > Lachnospirales > Lachnospiraceae > JAEEJA01. The sequence continues at coordinate 1,764 of JAILOA010000340.1, forward strand.
ATATAAAAAGTTATGGGTTGTAATCTTTGGATATGCTGTTGTACCTGATGTAAAGAACATAATTGACGGGTCAGTACCCTTTATTTCATTTTCACCTGTAGGTCTTTTAAAAACAGTAGAAAAATATTTAACTTCTTTATTAAAACTTCTCCAACCGTTTCTCTGAGCACCGACAAGAATTTTAACCTTTAAATTCTTATAATTTTTGCAGGCTTTTTCAAGTTCTTTTGAAACTTCACCCTCAGCCGTACAAACAACAGCATCGATATTTCCTGCTTTTAATCTATATTCAAAATCGGATTTTAACAAAAGATTTGTTGCCGGAATAACAACTGCACCTATTTTATGTAATGCCAGAATAGAAAACCAGAATTGATAATGCCTTTTTAAGACAAGCATTACTTTATCGCCTTTTTTGATTCCGAGAAAACTGAAATAATTTGCAGCTTGAGAAGAATAACGAGACATTTCCTGAAAAGAAAACCTGCGTTCGTTTAACTCTTTATCAACATAAAGCATTGCAAGTTTTTCAGGTGTTTTTTCTGCTAATTTATCCACTATGTCATAAGCAAAATTGAAATTATCGGTATTTTTAAATTTAATATCCTTTAAAACACCATTTTCATCTTCTTTTACTTCAACAAAAGGATAAGCAACATCCATTTCATTTAAAATCATAATAAAATCTCCTAAATATAAGTACCCAATATCGTGTCAATCCCACCGATAAATGTATTATTTGTAATCCCTTAATTTAAGGCATCTTATCAAATATACTAAAAATATTGGTTGCTGCA
>JAILOA010000380.1 GCA_024691065.1 Lachnospiraceae bacterium
GGGAATCCGTATGTATCATAAAGCTTAAATGCATTCTCACCGGAAAGTGTCTTCTCACCCTTCTCTGTCATTTCTTTCTTGTAAGAAGCAAGGATATTAAGACCCTGATCGATTGTCTTATTGAAGTTCTCTTCTTCCTTACCGATGGTTGAGAAAATGTGCTCCTTCTTCTCTTCAAGCTCAGGATAAGCATCCTTTGAATTCTCAATTACGGTCTTTGATACCTCATTGAGGAATTCGCCCTTGATACCAAGGAGTCTGCCGTGACGTGCAGCACGGCGGAGAAGACGTCTCATTACATAACCCCTGCCTTCGTTAGAAGGGAGGATTCCGTCCGATGCCATAAATGTAACCGAACGGATGTGATCAGTAATAACTCTTATTGAAACATCATCCTTATACTCTTTTTCATATTCTTTGCCGGAAAGCTCACAAACCTTATCTCTGATTGCCTTAATGGTATCAACATCAAAGATTGAATCAACGTCCTGAACTACTACTGCAAGTCTCTCAAGACCCATTCCGGTATCTATATTCTTATTCTCAAGGGTTGTATAATTACCCTTTCCGTCATTTTCAAACTGTGTAAATACATTATTCCAAACTTCCATATATCTGTCGCAATCACAGCCCACCTTACAATCAGGCTTGCCACAGCCATATTTCTCGCCTCTGTCATAATAAATCTCGGAACACGGACCACAAGGACCTGCACCATGCTCCCAGAAGTTATCCTCTTTTCCGAATTTAAAGATTCTCTCAGGCTTAATACCAATCTCATCCTGCCAAATCTTAAATGCTTCATCATCCTCAAGATAAACCGACGGATAAAGCCTCTCAGGATCAAGTCCAACGACCTCTGTTAAGAATTCCCAGGACCAGCTGATTGCTTCATGTTTAAAATAATCACCAAATGAAAAGTTTCCAAGCATCTCGAAAAATGTACCGTGGCGTGCCGTCTTACCGACATTATCTATATCACCGGTTCTTATACATTTCTGACAGGTTGTAACCCTCTTTCTTGGTGGAACCTCCTGTCCGGTAAAGTAAGGCTTAAGAGGCGCCATACCGGCATTAATAAGAAGAAGGCTCTTGTCATTCTGCGGTACAAGTGAGAAGCTCTTCATTCTCAGATGTTCCTTGCCTTCAAAAAATTTCAAATAATCTTCACGTAACTGATTTAAACTTTTCTTTTCCATGATAAAATCCTCTTTTTATAGATTTGCATTTTTATATTAAAGCTATTTAAAAACATTACCTTAGCCCGGTCAAATGTCTTTTTAAACATATGCCCAATTCAGACTTTATTTTTTTAAACATACGCCCAATTCCGGCTTATGTTGTTTTAAACATATGCCCAATTCCGGCTTATGTCTTTTTAAACAAATTGCTTTAATCCGGACAAAGCATTAAAATATAGTGCCCCGGTCCGGCCAAAATGCCCAAACACATCAATTATAATGCAGAATATAAGTTATTTCAACTAAAAAATATAATAAAAAAATTTTGGTTACCAAAGTAACCAATACCGGAACATTACCGGCATCAACTGCCTTGATAACCAAATTTTATTTGTGGGAGTAAAAGTTGTTAGCAAATTAATTAATAATCAACACTTACACCATATACATAGATTCCGCAGGACTTAGAATAAAGATAATATGTACCTGCCTCTGAAATGCTATAGGTAACTGTTGTGTCACTTCCGTTCAATGTCTTGTCAGCAATTACCGTTCCACCCACTGAACCTTTTGAAAGTCTAAGTGTTCTGGTAGCTGATGAAGAAGTTGAAAGACCGGAAACTGTCACGCTACATGCTCCTGTTGTAGTAAATTTAATGTAGCGTCCTGATGAATTTCCACCACCGTTCATCTTAAGTCTCTTTGAGTAATATGTTCCATTTACGGTTGAACTTGCAGCCTCTACTGATACATATTTTGAAGATGAAGCTCCGATAGTGAAATCACCTGATGTAATATCTGATGTATAAGCTCCTCTGGTTAAATCATTAGCTGATAATGAAATGTCCTCGCCTGCAGTTGCAGTTGATGAACTTGAGCTGCTTGATGAGCTTGAGCTGCTTGATGAACTTGAGCTTGAACTACTTGTCAATGTAATGCTTAAAATCTTGCCATCATTATATGCACTAAGTGCAAGATAAGAAACTGTTGATGAACTTGAGATTGAAAGACTGCTCTTTAAATCAGCAACTGTCGTTGTAACTGTAACAGTATCTGTAGCAGTACTTCCTGCTGCATAGGATGTTCCGTTTACCCAATTACCGTCAACACTTGCACCCCATCCAAGTATACCCCAGTAAGCGTGACTTGAATCTGTACAAGTATATTTGATAGTTACTGTATCGGAATCAGATGCATTTGTTAACCATGAAGCATCTGAAGTGGTATAGCTTGTATTAGCAGAACTGCTTGTAAATATTGTTGTTGTAGTTCCTGAAGAACTTGAGCTGCTTGATGATGAACTGCTTGATGATGAACTGCTTGAACTTGATGCAGGATAAACAGCTGTGATTGCATCTATAATTGTCTGCTGTGTAACTGCATAAGTATTACGGTTAAATAAAGCAAAACCATATGTGCCGGTATCACCATTATCCCACCAAACAGGTACACATCCGTAGGTCTTTGCATATGAACAAACCTTTGATGCAAAGTCTGCACGACGTGCTGTATTAGTTGAATCATAGGCTGCCTTATCAATTGCGCCGTATTCACCGATTACAACAGGATAACCCTGACTTGTAAATTTAGAATAAAGATTATAGAACTGTGAATTTAAATATGATTCATCACCATAGCTTGCTACCTTGGAACTGTCAGATGCATTACTTCCCCACTGGGTAACCGAGCTGCTTTCGGAACCGCAGAAATCCCATGGATCATAATAATGAACTGATATCATAATTCTCTTTCCACTAACACTGCTAGAAAGATAATTATCAGTAGGAAGTGAGAAACCATAGTCTCCTACTGTGTATTCAATATTTGTATTCCAGCCAGGAATCATGAGCCAACGCTTGTCGTTGTTTCCGCCGGTCTGTCTTACAGTATCAACAAATATCTGATTGTAAGCATTAATATTGGAATAATAAGTAGTATTCGGAGTTCCGTATGTGCCATCAAACTCCTCATTCATAGATTCGAAAATAAGATGTTCGTCATAACTTTTGAATTTAGTTGCTATCTGCTTCCAGCAAGCCTTATATTTAGCCTTTATGGTTGTCTGATCCGAACCATTGCAAAGAAGCCATCCACCTGAAACTGAATTGTAACCATCGCCGTGCATATTGATAATAACATATAAATCATTATCAATACACATATCAACAACCTCTTGAACTCTGTTTAACCATGATGAATTGATTGTATAGCTGGAATCGCTTCCAATATAGCTTAGATATGAAACCGGTACCCTGATAGTATTGAAACCTGCAGCCTTTACTGCTTTAATCATAGAATTTGTAATTGTTGGATTACCCCATGCAGTTTCCGATGGAGTTCCGTTTGATGAAGCCTCAAGCTGATTACCTAAATTCCAGCCGGCTCCCATTGCGCTAACCATTTCGCTCTGACTTAAATCATTAAAAGATGCTGCTTTAGCGGTCTTAGAATTGCCGCCACCGATTCCTGTAACCCCAGATACAGTTAATGCTACGGCAAGAACTGCCGCAAGAATTTTTTTGATACGCATAATATCCTCCTAAGTTTTTGCGTTTAATACAGAGGAAGTCATACGATTGCTTTAAAATTTATATTTGAGATTAGATTATTGTGAACAACTCTTCATAAGCTTTTAAAACATTTAAATATTAATAAACCCATATCAAAATGTATCGAACTGCTTTTATTAAACCAACAAAACAAATTCATAATGGCAAAAAAAATTTGTCTATAGTTATAGCTATTTTATTACACAGTTATAGCAATATGAATTACGCACAAATTGTTCATAAAAAATCTATATATTTAACACCCCATGTGAACAAATACCAAAGTAAGAATTACTTAAAATATCTCAAATATAAATTTTTTTAAAGCAAAGGCTTCATCCGTACTGTGAAAAATGAAATGAATAGACATTACCCCTAATGTCTATAGATTGATAAGCATTACCCCTAATGCTTTTTGAATCAGGCATTACCCCTAATACCTTAAAAATGACCTGGTATACCCTATTTAACCAAGTAGAATTTAAGAGACATTACCCCTAATAATGTCCTATGAAATAGAACTTTGTATGCTGTAAAAATTCATCAATATTGTAACTTCAGCAAGCATTTGACTTCTTTCGGAAGTAAAGAGTGCCCACATTCATTACAAATATAGATAAGCTTTTACAAGCTATCTGATTTAATAATTGTAAAATGATTTTTTACAGAATCTTTTGCAAAGAAGAATTAAAATAACCAAGGGTACCTTATCCGGTACAAACATAGGAAAATTTAAAAACCTCATAAATAAAACAAAATTGAAGGCGATTTATAAATCACAATATTAATAGAGTTTTATAAAGCTAATCTCCCGTACGTTTCACAACAACAAAAATACAATGACCTTTTTCACGTTCCTAAAAAGGATAAATATTTAAGTTTTTATAAAACAATCATTAATTACAATTCTAAATCCAATAAAGAAACAAAGTGTCCATAAAACACAAAAAAACAAATCATTATGAGAATTAATTTTCTCACAACAACCTGTTTTTAATTGCCTTACCGAACTGTTGTGAATTATAGCATTCTTTGTGCATTTTGTATATATTTTAAATCTAATTTTTTTATTTTCGGCACTTTTCACAAAAAAATGATTTTCGAAAACTTTTTCGAAACTAAATTTTCGTCAAATTGCACAAAAAATTATCATTTGCGTGCCACTTTTTTGACACTAAGTAAATTATAATCATTTGATTTTAAAATCATTTTTAATATTATCCAAAAAATATCTTGATATATATTCTTCCCTGAGTATTCGATATTTATTCTGATCCACTGATATAATTGATAAATTTCCTCTATAAGACCCAAGAGATATCCTGCTTTGAACAACATCAATAAGCTTATCATTGTTGGTTACAATAGAAACCTTCCTTGATGCTTCTTCTTCTATACATGCCAATTGTCCTATTAAATAAATAAATCTTTTTGTTTCTTCCTCCGAAAATACATCTTCATCTTCAGAAATGTAATAAAATATAAAGCCCCACTCCTGAATACCTTTGATATTAATTAAAAATACAGAGTCAATTACATTTTCATTTAAAAAGCTAAGACAGCCTATTCCTGCTGTATATGTTATTTGATTATCTTGAAGCCCCTCATTTATAAGTCCTAAAGAAATAGTTTTAAATCTGTTTTGTCTGATTTTTAATTCAACTTTTTTCTCATCTAAAATGTCAGAATCATTAGAAACTCCTTTAAAATTTATTGATTTATCATTACCGGTAACATTACTTTTTCCGGAATAAACTGTATTTGATTCATTGACCTTTCCGTTATCTGTCTTACATTCTTCCTTATAATCATTTTCGTGATAAGCTGCAGCTCTTTTTAAGGAATATAAACTAACTTTTCCCGTGGTATCATTTGAAGCATTTACAATCTTTTCAATCGTATCCAATCCGGGTCTGTATTCTCCTCTTGTAATCCTATATATATGAGATTTACTGACACCAACAGCAGTAGCAAAAGATTTATAACTTCTGTTTCCTTTTGCAAGTAAAACTAAATTAGTTACTTCTTCTTTATCATATTCAATCTTGTCCATAATTATGTCTCCATTTATATTTAAGATAAAATCAGGTAAAGCGGACCTTTTAAAAAGTCCGCTTTACTTATCATTTACGATTACATTAATGCCATAAGCTTTATCGGTATAAATACTTTTGTATCATTTAATTTAGCGATACAAATCCGTTTATATCTTAAGATTTACCGATTTTAGCAGGTGGTTTAGAAATAATACTGTAAACCGGCATAACACTTATAATATTATTAACCAACAGCAAAAATACCGCCAAAATAACAGATACCCACCAAGGGAAATCTACAGTAAGTTGCAATGAAGGAATAGAAGCTATAAATTTTATTACTATTGTAGTTATTATAATAGCCGGTATAGCAAAGTATGATGTTAAAAGTGTAATCTCAAGCATATAGGTTTTTAAAATACTGAATCTGGATATACCTATAAGCCTGTATACAGTAAGCTCTTCGCCTCTGGACATCGCATTGGATTTAATCATAAAATAAATCATAAACAGTGAAATTATAAATATTCCAAGCGTAAGAAATGTTGCAAAATTTAAATCCAATAATATTCTCTTCTTATAATCATCAATTTGCTTATTATAAGTGATCTCAGCATTTACAGTAAAATAATCCTTAAACTGCTCTCCCATTTTAACAAAATATTTCTTTGCCTTTTCAGGATCTTTACTATATACAATAAACGAACGTGAGTGACGCATCTTATCAAATTTGATTCCATTGTAATTATAATTACTTACAATAAAATCAGCACCGAAATTTATATCGGTAACCCTGTAAAGCTCAAATTCGTTATTGTTAACGCTTATCATTCTGGTTCCGTCACCCGAATGATGTATCTTCCTTTCTTGATTGGCTTTTTCAAAATAGTCCATTGATACAACAGCTTTGTTATCCTCTATATCCGATAACTTAAAATCCGCATCCTTGAAACTATCCTTAAAATATGCCTCAACCTGTTCAACGCTGGCTGCCCTTATTCCCAAACTTCCGAGATATCCAAGGCATATATCATGAACATAAACTGATGGTTGGTTGGATTTGCACACTCCGACAATTTCGAATTCTTCACCCGAAAGTGAATCTTTTATGGTTTGCCCAAGGAATGCATTATTGGAGTTTAAAAGCTCCGAAATAACATCCTTATTTTTCATAAACTTATTTACAACCCATTCATCAAGAACAACTTCATCAGGATTTTCAGGCATTCTTCCGCATACAATATCATCAGGATTTAAGTGGTTATAAGCCACATATGATATATTTTCAACAAAACCGCTCAGTTTTTCGATTTGTATAACGCCCTTGAAATAAATATCCATCATATTTTTGGATAATGGATACATTTCCGTATATTCACCGTCTTTTAAAACTTCATCAACATAATTATTGATATAACCACTGGTTACGGTTTCCTCATTCTTACCTGTCGGCTCAAAGCTGAGCTGCATATACCTTGAGTCCATAGTTACTATATCCTCGACAGGTGTCATAATCTTGTTGGTATAGTTTGCAATTCCAAGTGTCATAAGAATTGAAGTTATTATTAGTATAACTATAATGAAAAACTGTTTTTTGCCAATAATTTTAAGGTTTTCGTGGGCAATTCTACGAATTTCCCTGTTTGAAAATCTACCTCCCTTGCTTTCATCGATTTGGGGCAGGTTATACTCATTTTCCTCAATTTCCTCAATTTCAAGTTTAGGTCTGTATCCATCAATTATCTGACAGTCATCATCATCGGAAGTAAGAATTACGTCCGTATCGGAATCATTCTTAATATAAAGTTTACCGTCCTTCCATGCAAATGTAAGATGAATATTATCCTTTTTTTCCGCATCGGAACTTATATCTTTATCTCCGGAATCCTTGGCTTTTTTAGGTTTTTCTTTGTTTTTATCTGCGGAATCCTTTGATTTACTGTCGGTTCCTTTAGTTTTATCTCCGGAATCCTTTGCCTTATTAGGTTTTTCTTTGTTTTTATCTGTGGAATCCTTTGATTTACTGTCGGTTCCTTTAGTTTTATCTCCGGAATCTTTTGCCTTATTACCGGTATTTTTAGTCTTAACATCTTCCTCTTCAAAATCTATATCTATCTCCGGGTTACTGTTATAAAGGCTGATTCCAAGAGTACTGAGAGAGGCCTCTTCCTTTTCAAGCTCCTTAAGATATATATTACTGTCATATTTCTTAATATAGGATTCTTTTCCGGAATTCTTTTTATCCCTGTAAACCTCGCCATCCCTGAACTTTATTATTCTGTCAGCGAAGAACTTAGCTATATCCTTCTCATGAGTAACCACTATAACAAGGCATTCTTTGGAAATACTTTTTAAAATACTCATCGTTCTGATAGTATTTTCCTCATCGAGGTTACCTGTCGGCTCATCGGCAAGAATAATCTTAGGTGACTTAACTAAAGCCCTGGCTATGGATACTCTCTGCTGCTGACCACCCGAAAGTTCGGAAACCAGCTTCTTACGATATTTACTTATATTTAAAGCCTCTAATACATAGTTTACACGTCTGTCCTTCTCTTCTTCGGACAAATCATATATATTTAATGCGATTTTAATGTTGTAATAGACGGTATAATCCATCAATAAATAATAATTCTGGAACACAAAGCCTATATTATCATTACGCATTTTTTCGGTAGCACGAATACTGTATTTGGTTAATGCAGTATTTCCAACCACAATTTTACCCGATTCAAAATCATCCAATCCACCTATTGCATTTAAAAATGTAGTCTTTCCGCATCCGCTTTCACCCAGAATACAGACTAATCCGGTTGGTTCAAAATCGAGATTTATATTTTTTAATACGTGATTTTCATTTCGTCTACCCTTGAAATAAAATTTATTCAAATTAGAAACTGAAATCATATATAGTCCTTTCAGATTATCTCTATCACATAGAATATAACGGTTTACGATACATTTACAAATGTAGGGTAAAACTGTTATTTGAATCCATATTAGTTTTGTCGTAACCCCACAAACGAAAAGCGCTTGTAGGTGGGGAATTTCTCCGACTGAGTTAAAATTTAACCTGTTTATTTATCTATCTTTGTCCTCAAAAGTCTTGTAAATGAACGGGCCGTCAGCGAAGCTAAGATGATAATATATATAAAATATATAAGTATATTAATCAGACCATAATAATTTAAAATATTTACCATCAAAGGAACCTTAAACATACCAACTACAGCTGCTATAAATATTGCCAAAACGCCCGATATTAAAGCATATAAAATCATAGATATATAAACAATTGTATCAATCATGGACAGCTTCATTCCAAGGAATTTAAATATATAAAAATCATTTATTTTTATTCTCATAATTGACCTGATAATAAGTACCTGTAAAATAAATACCACTATAAGTACAGCTACCGAAAGGCAAATAATTATGAGTCGGTTATTAACCTTTTCAGGAATATACTTAGTAGTACTTACCCTATAAGTACTGATGCCCGAGTAACCTGCCTTGGATAGTTCTTTTAATACCTTATCGGTCTTGGAATAATCAGTAATATAAACATCACCCTGATAGCTTTCGGAAATATCACCATAAATGGCATTGAAAAGTTCCTGACTAACCTCGAGGAAAATTGCACTCAGATCAGAGAACATCTTAACTTCGGATTCTTTCTTTTTGCTATCTTCTTCAGATGAAGCTTCATCGTCCTCATTTTCCTCATCAGAGTCCCCGGAATCCTTAGCTTCCTCGGAGTCCTCTTTCTTATCGGAATCCTTCGTATCCTTAGCTTCCTCTGACTCTTCTTTCTTATCGGAATCCTTCGTATCCTTAGCTTCCTCGGACTCCTCTTTCTTATCGGAATCCTTCGTATCCTTAGCTTCCTCGGACTCTTCTTTCTTATCGGAATTCTTCGTATCCTTAGCTTCCTCGGACTCCTCTTTCTTATCGGAATCCTTGTCTGCCTCGGCCTTATCCTTAGCTTCCTCTCCGTCATTAGCTACCTCTTCTTCCGAATCGGTAGAAGCTGTATCTTCCGGAGTTACAGTTGAATTATAACTAACAAGGTCATAAATTCCCCTTCTGTCGCCTGAGCCGGAAGAACTATAATTACTCTCATAATTATATGTAATACTGTCATTATTGGAAGTCAGCCTAAGCTCACAAGGACCGTTAAATGCAGCGTCCACGGAAAGTGCTGCTCCGGCCTCGCTATTAGTCTGCTCTACTATATAATTAGAGGATGGTCTTATAACTTTTCTATCAAGATCTTCACCAACTACCAATATAAAATTGTCATAATGATTATATTTCTTTTGCAAACCATCATAAGAGAATTGTAAATTAACCTGTGGTCCTCTAAGTGATGCTGTAAGCATTGTACAGAGCTTCCTGGAAAAATACACCTGATCGGTAGGTTTCTTTAAAAGCCCCGAAACCGTGCATTCTCTCTCATAATACTCACCATCATCCCAAAGGTTATCATTCCGAAAATATATTGTAACCTTATCTCCTACCTTTAATGCCTTCCTGGAGTAAACTACAACCTCATCACTTGATGAAGGGAGATAACCGTCTTTTAAATCATCCTCATCAATTGCAGCTGATGACATCATATACTTTTTAGTATTAATAAATTGAATCTGTGATACAGTCTGACCATCCGCAGTCTTATCACCGTAAACAATTTTATAGTCACTGCCTTCATTAATGTAAAATTCTATATCATGACAAAGATCGTATATATCAGCATCGGTTACATACTTTAATTCCTTTAATTTATCAACATCTTCCTTTGTTAGACGTTTTCCGTCATCACGTCTGATAAGTAACCTCTTATCATTATCATTTAAAAAGGCACTGCTGTTATATTCCTTGGTAATCCTGTCATCATAATTAGCAAACAGTTCACCCCAGAAAACAAATGCAATTGCACCGGTAAATAAAAAGAACATCAAGAATAGTATAGTTCTGGATTTCATTCCTACCAAATCCATCCACACGAAACGCATTGCAATTTTAAAATTCTTTTTAAAACTGTCAAATGCATTCTTTTCATTATCCTGTGTATCAGAAGTACTATCTTCTATTATGTCCTCAATAGAATCTTTCTTCTTTTGTTTACCGGTATCAGCCTTGGCAGAGTCTTTCTTCTTATGTTTGCCGGTATCAGCTTTAACAGAATCGCCCTTCTTTTCTTTGCCGGCATCTACTTTAACAGAGTCGTCCTTCTTTTGTTTACCGGTATCAGCTTTAACAGAACCATCCTTCTTTTCTTTGCCGGCATCAGCCTTAGCAGAGTCACCCTTGGCAAGTTTATCAGTATCAGTTTTAACGGAATCAAAAACCATTCCTTTATTAACAACCATACTGGACACAAGTTCCCCGTCATGCAGTCGTATTTTTAATGTCGCTACATGCTCGACTCTTTCATAGTCATGGGTAACCATTATAATAAGCTTATCTCTTGAAAGTTCATGTAATAAATCAATTATTTGTTCGCTGGTTTCTGAGTCAAGATTTCCCGTTGGTTCATCAGCTACAATAATGTGCGTATTCTTAGCTAAGGCACGGGCAATAGAAAGTCTTTGTTTTTGACCACTTGAAAGTTCAGATGCTTTAGATGTTAGGAATTCACTTAAACCGACCTTATCAATAAAACTCTTTGCAACACGTGTTGCCTTTAAATCACTAAAACCCCTGATTAACAGGGCAGCCTTACAATTATCCAATACCGAATAATGCTCTATAAGGCCATAATTCTGAAACACA
>JAILOA010000369.1 GCA_024691065.1 Lachnospiraceae bacterium
CCCTGTTTTGGTTCTTAAGGATGATGAGCCGGAGGAAAGTCCGGAGGTAACATCAGGACCGGCAGTAAGCGATGAGCCTGAGACAAGCGAGAATCCGGTCGCAAGTGCAAATCCGGTTGCAAGCGATGAGCCTGAGACAAGTGAAGATCCGGCAGCAAGCGAAAATCCGGTAGCAAGCGAGAATCCTGCAACAAGTGCAAATCCGGCTGTAAGCGATGAGCCTGAGACAAGCGAAAATCCTGCAACAAGTGCAAATCCGGCAGCAAGCGATGAGCCTGAGACAAGCGAGAATCCTGCAACAAGTGAAGATCCAGCCTCAAGTGAGAATCCGGTCGCAAGTGAGGATCCAGCCTCAAGTGAGAATCCGGTTGCAAGCGATGAGCCTGAGACAAGTGAGAATCCTGCTGAAAGCTACGTACCTGCAGCAAGTGAGTATCCGGCAGCAAGCGGGGCACCGGCAGGTGCAGTTCCTGCAAGCGCCAGTGCAACTAAGGCTACCACAACATCAGCGGTAGCAACCAATACCTCAGTCGGAAGCACAAATAAAGCAAAACCTTCCAAGACAAAAATTACGAGGCTTACAGGAAAGAAGAATGCAATAATTGTTAAGTGGAAGAAGGTAACAGAAAATGCTACCGGTTATAAGGTTTCCTACAGTACAAGTAAGAAATTCAAGAAGAAAAAGACTAAGGTTAGGAATATTAAATCATATAAGAAAAGAAAGGTTAAAATAAAGAAATTAAAATCCAAAAAGAAATACTATGTCAGAGTCTGCGTTACCGGCGAAGACGGATTGGTAAGCGATTGGAGCAAGGTTAAGTCTGTAAAGACAAAGTAATTTCCGAAAAGATTATATCGGCCAAAAAGGAACAGTAAGCACCGAAATCAAATAAAACCGGTAAAATCTAAGTAATTACGCAGGTTTTATGCTGATTTGAAGAAATAAAAATTATTTTTACTGTGTGTTACACATTTGTAACGCTTATGGTAATATAATTATAATTGTAACTGAAAATTATTAGAATGTATTACTGAATTGTTTCGGACATCAGAAACATTTTAAACCTGTAGATCACAGAAGAGGAGAGAATAATCATGCCAAAGAAAAATCATAATCAAATTTTAATGAATAATAACGGAAGTTACGGTGATAGCGAATTTTATTTAAAGAATATGGCTATATGGTCCGAAACAAGCGATTTTATGCAAATGATAAATCCCGGTGTTTACCAAGAATATAACGACGCCAGTGACGCATATAATAAAAGTCTATCATTTGAGGATGAAAAGCAGCCAAAGAGACATTCCAGCGGTGTTATAAGTATTAAGATGGAGGGTGGAAATCCTGAATATAAGGAGAAACTTGTAGAAGCTACAGAAAAATATAAAAATACATTTAACAGCTATGTAAATAAAATAGGGCCTGAAGGAAAGAATTTTATGCCTTACTTTGAACTTATCGGTAAGCATTTAAATTCTGACTATAACTATTCGGATGCCGTTTATTCCAATCCGGTTTACGCCAGTCTTAATTTAATATCGGGAACAGGAATTAAATTAAAGCTTATTCCGGGAAGCACTGATAAGATTGATTTTGCCAATTTAGAGAAGCGTCTTCGTGAACCTGACGGAAAGGGTTTCTTTGCTCCTTACATGGATTTATGTAAGAGTTATAATACACTTTGGGATCTTGAAAGTAAGAAGCAAAAAATTAACAAGACCGGTTGGACAAAGGAAAAAAGGGATGAATTCAATCTTGAATACAAAGAGGCTCTTCAGAATTATGTAAAAGCTTTTAATGATCTAAGGGATGAAGTTTCGAATTATCCTGATCAGTGGACACAAAATAAAGATTTAGAGAATAAGCCGGATGAGCTTATTGGATTAAGAGCTAATTCATCACGTGATATTAATTTTGCCATAGGTTACGCAAAGGGACAGATTAAGGCTCTTGAGAATGGATGGAATTTAGATGAGACAGGTCTTTTGGGATTTGTAGGAGAGTCCTATGATCTTAATGAAAGACGTTTGAATAATATTAAGAAAGTTATACAGGAAAAAAATGAACAGATTAATTCTTATGATAATGAGATAAGAGAAAATACCGAAAAATTTGCGGAAATCAATGCTAATATTACTTTAAATGAGAAATATGAACAGATAAGAAATGATAATTACGGCGCTTTGCTTGTTTATGATGAATATAATGATATTCTCAATGATAAATCATTGTCCAAAAATGAAAAGGATTTAAGAATTCAGGAATTAGAAAAGAATAATCCGGGCAGTATTGAGACGGGGAAGAAAGCTAAAGAAGAATTAATTAGAATTGCCGGCGGCGTGGATCCAAAGACTTATCTTGAAGAAAACAAAAAGCTTGTGGAAAGGAGAAATAATCTCCAAAAAGAAATAGAAAAATCAAATGTACTTTTAAATAATTTAACTGAAATACATAATAAGCTCGATACATTAAAAAATAATATCTGGGACAAAAAGGTTACCAATGTATTTGACAAAAGAGAAGTATATCGTCAGGTTCAGGAGTATCAAAAATCTGTCAATGATTTAGTAATTACCGATAATGGAGCTAAAAATATCGGTACATATAATTTAAATAAAAATATTTTGGATGAAATTAATTCAAAGATTAATGTTGGCTACGGAGATGATATTTATCTTAACAGCGCCAACCAGAAAACTGCAGATAATTTACTCAGTGTTTATGGTCCTAATACCAAGGTTAATGAAAACTGGATAAAGAGACCGGATCCGAAAAATCCTAACAAGCAGATTGGTAATATAACCATGGAGGAATTTAATGAATACTATGGTTCTTACAATCCTGAGGGATTACCATTTACCGATATGGAAATGGCATGTCTTGGCATCGCAGCTTCCATGGGTGCAAAAGAGGCTATTGAGAGGAGCAATCCCGGTTATGCCGGAGTAACGGGAGAAGAGATAAAAAAAGCTTACAGCAGTTTTTGGACTACCGATTTTGGTATAAATCTTGATAATCATCCTGAAGCTGTAGGTAAGTTCAAGGAAATAATAAAGTTCGGTCGTGAAGATGCTTTAAAGCAGATGAAAGCATATGCAGAAGGTAAGGAAAACAATATAGCAAAGTTGGCACATGAAGCCCTGAAGACTACATTTAAAAGCTTTAACAGAAATGAAACATTCAGTACCAATGCTCATTATATTTATAATATGTTTAATACCATGACCGGTATGCTTTACAATAATGAAAAGCTTTTTAAGGAATTCAATGACTATAATAACAGTCTTCCGGAAAATGAGAGGGTCAATCTTGAAGATATAGCTAAATGTCAGACAATCTCAAAAATTTATTGTGATTCAACCAAATATAAAGATGAATTAAATAAATATACTGAGGAGTTTAAAAATAACAAGGAAAGATTAGAAGGTATAATTAATAATCCTGATTATAGGGCAGCTATGAAGGAGGATCCATACTGTCCGGAAGCCGTTGAAATTGTAAATTCGGAAAATAAAATTAAGCTATATGAAACAAAAATCCTATCTTCTAAGCTTGAATTAATGAAACCTGCATTACTTAATAATACGATTCCATTATTAAATAAATATAGAAAAGATGGTATAAAGGAATACGAAGAGCAGAAAAATGCGCTCATGGCTAAGATAAACAAGGGAGAAGATATTATACCTTCAAATGTAAAATTAGTTGTATTGGAAGATGATTTCGCAAAAATGCCTAGAATTTTCAATTATTTGGCAACAGTCGAAGGTCAACAGGCCCTTAATGATTTTACCGACAGGATGTCTAAGGAATATGACTTAGATATACTCGATAACGGTGGATTGAAGACACCGGAGAAAAGAACATTAAAGTATAATGCTTTCGGTTATGAATGTGAAAAATTCGGTTTGGAATCAGAAAATAAGGAAATATTATCAGAACTTAGAGAGAATAATTTACCTACGGAAAAAATTCAGGAATTAACAGCTGAGTATATGAAAAACCAGTTAAAGATGAGTGAATTGGATAATGCCATAAAAACAGGTGTACTTCCTAAGTATTCCGGTAGAGATGGAGCCGCATCGATACGTTATCAGGATGCATATAATAAATATCTTGATACACTGAACGATTATACCAAGGTTATGGCTTTAGAAGGTCTGACATCAGCTGAGGTTGCCGATCTTCTCGGTTCCGAAAATAATAATCTTACTGAAATTACTGAAGGTTTAAGAAATAAAAGTTTTATCGATCAATTTAATAAAGATAAAATGACATATAAGTTCTCTAATGTAAATAGTGAAATCCAGGCATTAGAGGCTGCTAATCAACATGTTTGGGGCGGTACCCAGGAATATGATGATATGCTCACTGATTTGAAGGAACTTAACAGATTCAGAAATATGGAAATCAGGCATTATAGGCCAAGCCTTGACGATAACGCTTTGGCTGAAAAATGGGATATCAGCGAACAAATAGGAGGAGAATTAATAAGTGAAAATGAAGGATTAAAAAATAATCTCCCTGTCTATAATAAGGATGCCGTTATAGAGAAGGAATTAAAGACACTGGAAAGAATAGATAAGTATATCAAGCGTAAGGAAGATGAGAAGAAAGCAGGAAAGTCAAGTGAAGCTTCCGAAAGACGTCTTGAGGCTGCTAAAAATGCCAGAAAAGCAATAGAAAAAATGGTGGAAGAGGATAGAGGAGTTCCTGCTTTTACACCGGAACAGCTTGAAAATGTTAAAAATCTGGATGCTATAATGAATATTAAGGACGAGCCGGAGCTTCAGGCTAGTACCAAAGAAGTTGAGGCAGCACCACAGACAGCACCACAGACAGCACCACAGACAGCACCTCAGGTAGCACCACAGACAGCACCTCAGGTAGCACCACAGGCAGCACCACAGACAGCTCCTCAGGTAGCTCCACAGGTTGAGCCTCAGGTTGTACCACAGGTTGAGCCTCAGAATGTTCCGCAAAATAATGTTCCAAACAATGAGTTATCCGGAATCAAGAAACTCAATGAATCTATGAAGAACATTACACAAAATATAATTAATAACACTAAGGGATTAAATGCGGAAAATATTACCTTTAATATTAAGCCGGAGGGCTTCCATAAAATTAAGAGTGATTTAAAACAGGCTTTATATAACGGTGTTTTGAAGTCATATCTTGAATATGACGATGGAAAAGTTTCTCCTCAATTCAAAGACAAAAAGGTTGAGGAAAACCTTAAAAACGGTATGAATGAAAATACAAGTAAGCATCTTGATTCAATTATGAATTCAAAGTTCGGTAAGTTATTCCATCGAAATGTAATTACCGAATCAATTAAAAACGGTGTGGATAAAATGAAGGCATTGAATCATGATAAGCTTATGGAAATCAGAGATAAGTCTTTAAGAACTCTTTACAACGAAGCAAGGAAGGAAAGAAATACCGGTAAGGCAAGAACTACATTTGAAATAGCTAAAGAACTTGGTTCGAATGAACTTGCTAATGAGTATAAGAGATTTATGGAGAAGGAACAGGCTCATAAGATGAAGCATAATCAGTTAAATAATGGGCCACAGCAGGGACAGCAGGGACCACAGCAACTGCAACAGCCAAAGGGACCACAGCCTATATCTAAGTAGAAGTGGTGAGAATCTTTAGAAGGGGACGAGCAGCAGGCACAGCCAAAGGGACCTCAGCCTGGATCTAAGTAGGTTGTGATAAGGGTTTAATCGGCTCTCCCGATAACAGGTAAAATGAGATAAGTAAGGAGCGGTAAATCCGGAATGTATCCGGGTTTGCTGCTCTTTTTGTGTGAGAAAAAAATTTAGGGGTTGACAAATATGGATTATGGTTTTATTATGAAAGTGCAGGGAGGAAATAAAACCTGCCAGATCTGAAAATTCAAATAATTCTAAAATTCTAAAATTCTAAAATTCTAAAATTCAAGTTTAAATTCCAAATTCTAAAAATTAGATTTCAAAATCAAAAATTTAGTTTAAAACATTTTTTGGATTCTGTAATTCAAGATTAAAATTCAAAGATTCAATTTTAAAATTCAAAGAATCAACTTTAAAAACTACTTTCCGGAATTTAAGTAAATATTTCAAAATAATGTTCAAAAAAATAAGCAAAATTTTATATTAATATTCTAAGATTCTTGATTAAATCTAAATTAAAATTACACAAAATAAATATGTGGTGGAAACCTGGGATAATATAAGATATAATAAGCGTATGTTAAATGCTTGAAATAAATAATCTTATAAAATTAAGAGGTATTTGCTATGAAATTTATTGAAAAAATAATCGAAAAAATCTCAAAAAATAAGACATCGAAAACCAAAAAGTTTGGTAATGAATTTGCAAATTCAAATTTGATTTTAAGAAATGCAATTATAATGATTCTGGTTGTGTGTTCACTTTCAATTTCGGGATGCAATTTTGACAGCTTCAAGGGCAAGGCCTCAAGTTCCGAAACCAAGACTAACAGTCAGGAAACAGAAGCGGATGAAACCAATGACGAAGATTCAAAAGAATCCGAAGCTTTAAAAAAGGCTGATAAGAAAAAAGAAACCGTAGAAAAAATTCTCAAAAAAAACGGAAAGATTTATAAGAAATTTGCAAAGTGGCTTTATGATAAATATCCAACAAAAACCGTAAAGCTTTCCAAGAAAAAGACAATTAAATTAAAGAGTCCAAAATGGAGAAAGATATATGGAAAA
>JAILOA010000409.1 GCA_024691065.1 Lachnospiraceae bacterium
GAATCCGGAATAATAAGAGCACAGTCTTTCTTACAAAACTCAGGATACTTTTTATAATCCGGATTATAGACACTCTCATCTATTTCTCTTTCAATCCTGTTTTCCTTTTCCGGTCTCTTAGCCTTAGAAGGCACCTCACCACCGAGCTGCTTAATGATATCCTGACCTGTCGTAAGTCCTGCAACCGTAATATCCTGACCGAAAAATTCATTAACTATCTCATATACATGAACCGTAATATTCAAAGCCTCTTCGATTCGAAGAGCACATTCCTTAATATAAGGATATACAAGCCTTCCTGTAACTATTCCACAGGAAAATGTATCGCTCTCTCCTGTTTTTCTCAAGGATTCATACTCCCCGGAGGCAGTTATCTCTGTAAGTCCTTCTTCAAATTCGTCCAGAAATGACCTGAGCATCCCCACACCGTTTTCAATCTGTCCGTAACCTTCATAATAATCACTCCCGGGTATGGGAAGTCCCGCAGTTATATAGAATTCATCGCTTGCATGCACAAACCTTGTACCATGCTCTTTATATAATTTTTCCTGCCATCCTTCTATTTGTTTCACAACTTTAAGAGCATCTTCTTTTGTAAATTTTTTCATCTTAGGCAGGTTTTTTCTGTAATCCGTAAGACCAATCGGAACAACCGAAAGGCTTCTCATATGAGGTAAAAGGTCCGACAAATCTCCTATGGTTCTGTCGAGCTCCTCACCGTCATTTATATCTTTGCAAAGAACAACCTGGCTATTCATCTCTATACCGGCAGCATAAAGCTTAAAAAGCTTTTCTAAAGCTTCACCCGCAAAGCGGTTATGAAGCATCATTTTTCTAAGCTCGGGATTTGTGGTATGCACGGAAATATTAATCGGAGCAAGATTAAATCGAATTATACGGTCTATATCTGCCTCACTCATATTGGTAAGAGTAATGTAATTGCCTTGCAGGAAAGAAAGCCTTGCATCATCATCCTTAAAGTAAAGGGTATCACGCATACCTCCCGGCATCTGGTCTATAAAGCAGAATATACATTTATTACTGCAGGATTTATAGTTATCCAGGAGTGCATCTTCAAATACAATACCAATATCCTCATTATAATCTTTTTCGATCTCTAATTCCCACTCTTCGCCATCCGGCTTCCTGATTAACAATACTACTTCTTCATCATTTACCAGATAATGATAATCAAACACATCGCAAAGTTCATGCCCATTAACTGATAAAAGGAGATCACCAGCGGCAATCTCCATTTCATCTGCAATACTTCCGGGAACAACCCCGGAAATTTTATGTCCCTTCATTAATGACGAAACCTTTCTTTTAAAGACAAAATCACTTAATTCTTATAACTTAATCCATTAAACTTCTTTGACATTCTCAGCTATAAAATTTCTTACAGCAGAAGCAATGATATCCTCACGAATAATATCCGAAGCTGTTGTACCATAGCTTGACTTAAAGTATTCATTAAGAGAATCCTCATCCTTGATATTCTCATCCATAGAAGAATAACTCTTTATATAATCTTTTACTTCTTTCTGATAATCTTCTTCATCTACTTCGATATTCTCAAGCTGAGAAATAGCAAGTGCAAAAAGCTCACGATCAAGATAACTCTTAGCAGTATCTAAGATCTGTGCATCAAAATCTTCCTGAGAAGTACCCTGTGATTCCAAATAATCTTCCATTGTTGCACCCTGCTGTGTAAGATAAGATAATGAAGTATTATAAAGCTGATTTCTCATACTTTCAAGCATTCCTTCAGGATATTCTTTAACTGAAGACTCGTCACAAACAATCTCCCATGCAAGGGTATTGATTGCATTATTTCTGATTTCTTCCTTCATATCCTCAGCACTGTCATACTGTGAACCGTAATTTTCTTCTACAAATTCATCAGTAACCTCAGGTAAAATCTCATCACCCTGAATATAATTAATATCAACTGTAAATTCGGCATCCTTACCGCTTAATTCTTCTGAACCGTAATCATCAGGGAATGTAACATTTACCTTAACTGTTTCTCCAGGCTTATGTCCGATAAGCTGGTCTTCGAAATCATCGATAAATGAACCGGAACCGATTGTAAGTGCATAACCGTCTTCGCTGTTCTCCTTGGTATATGAACCACCATCGAATTTTTTACCGTCAACACGACCAACATAATAGATATAAACAATATCTCCGTCTTTTACCTTCTTATCCGTTACCTTTTCATAGGTAACAAATGAATATAATGCAGCATGTAAATCTTCTTCATAAGCTGCCTCGATGTCATCCTTCTTAAGCTCAACATTTTTATAATCGCCAAGTTCTACATAGCTTGTATAATCCATATCAAAATCTATCGGATCAACAGTCAAATCGCTAGTATCTACTTCACTTACTTCCTCGGATGATTCTGATGATTCTGATGATTCTGATGATTCTGATGTTTCTGTAGCTTTTTTGTCTGAATTATTTGCCTTTTTAAAAATCTTATCACGAAATGCATAAACTACAGCACCTGCCGCAATAATTAAAACCAATACAATAATGAGTACCTTCGCCAGTGAATTTTTCTTCATAATAAAAATTATTCCTTCCTGAATTTCATAATAATTTATGCATGATATTTTAATCATAAGCCTTTATATAGGCCTTTAACCTTAGGATTATAATAATCGTATATTTAAAACCTTCTGTAAATATTGAAAAGAATGAACATAAAAAGCTTATTACCTGAGGCTTTAAAACATAGGATTTGCATTCCTAAAGTTAAACACAAACATTAAATATTTTACAACATTTTATA
>JAILOA010000410.1 GCA_024691065.1 Lachnospiraceae bacterium
TACTTCTCTTGCTGCCATTCGCGTGGGTATGGAGATACTTAAGGAGGAAGAGGTAAATATAAAGAGCGTAGTCGGACATGGTGGCCTTTTTAAAACAAAGGGTGTTGGTGACAGATTTGTCGCTGCTGCAATGGAGACGCCGATCACAGTTATGGAGACTGCCGGAGAGGGAGGTGCATTCGGAATTGCAGTATTGGCTGCTTACTCCGGTTATCTGCAGAGGAAGGCCGGCGTAGAAACCAAAACCGGCACAAATTCCGAAAACTCAAGCGCAGATATTGAAACAGGGGCCGGTGCAGAAACCAAAACCGGCACAAATTCCGAAAACCCGGGCGAAGATATTGAAACAGGGGCCGGCGCAGAAACAGATAACTCCACGAAATCCCTTAATCTTCCGGACTTTCTTGAACAGGTCGTATATAAGGACGCCAAGGGTGAAACCACTAATCCGGACCCAAATGATGTGAAAGGATTTGATGAATTCACAAAAAGATATATTTCAGGAATTTCTATTGAGTTAATTTCGGGTGATGTGTTATAATAGTAATCAGTAAATTTCGTGTTTATAATTGGTTGATTCAATGGATAAAGATAATCGAAGCTAAAGATAATCCAGACCAGGGATAATCCGTATTAGCGATAATCCGAACTAAAGAAAATCAAAAGTTAGAATAATCCTAACTAAGGATGATCAGAAGCAAGGATAATCCGAACTAAAGAAAATCAAAAACAATGATAATCGGAGTAAAAGAGAATCGAAATCCATTTATTATAAACGGATATAATGATTATTATAATAGTAAATATATGTAAAATGGGCTCGGACGGGAGAACATTGTATATATAAAATGAGGTGTACATGTTAAATTATTACCCACAATACTGTATAGCTGCAGTAATAGCAACATTAGTATTGCTGATGATGTACCTAATGAAGAAAAACTATAAGACCAGAAGTAATAAATTGTTTTTTATATTAATAATAGACAATTTATTGGCTTCATCCGTTAATATAACTACATTTTATGCGATAAGCTTTCCTGAAAGATATCCTTTATGGGCATGTTATCTAAGTAATTATGCATATTTGTTTTTCTTTAATATGATGGCAATCATATTTTTACTGTATGTTGACAGCCTGACGAAAATTCCTTCCATTAAGAAGGTTGTAAGATGGTTTGCCGCGTTTTTGATAATCTGTGATTGTGCGATTTTATTTCCATCATCCATAACCCGGTTGGGGGTATATTTTGATGAAAATTTGGTTTACAGGCACGGACCATTAATGTTTATTCTTTACGTGACTGCATTTTGTGCAATTGCAGTAGGATATATCATCTTTTTAAGAAAAAGAAAAAAATTTAACAGATATCAGATTTTTTCAATTTCATTTTTTATAGTTGGAGTACTTGCGAGTATTATTTTCCAAATATATCATCCTAAGCATGTAATTAACAATTTTACATGTTCTATGGTGCTGTTCTTTTTATATACTGCATTTGAAAATCAGGCCTATTATCTGTTCGGGGACACACCGTGCTATAACAGGCGTGCATTTGTTCAAACAGTACATACTTATATGAAGAGCAATACGGATTATACTGTTTTTGCTATAGCAATTGAAGATTTCGATAACATTATACATGTCCTGGGAAGAGCCGGATCCT
Organism: Lachnospiraceae bacterium; assembly: GCA_024691065.1. GTDB lineage: Bacteria > Bacillota > Clostridia > Lachnospirales > Lachnospiraceae > JAEEJA01. The sequence goes on from JAILOA010000410.1 coordinate 1,668, forward strand.
TTGCATTTTCCGAGAGAATTGCCGAGAGGCTCAGTAAAGAATTTGGACGTGAAGCTTATTATATTGATGAGGATATGTACGCAATTGTTATCGAAAAAGAATCAAGGGTAGAGGGAGTTACCGAAAGGATAAAGAAGTGTGCCTCCTCTGCTATCAATGTAGAGCTTAATGAATATGTAACGAAAATTAATACCAAACCTATTATTACTGTTATACCTGTAAAGAATTGCAGGGTTGATGGTTATGAAATAACCGATATATTGGACAATCTCGAGGAACACAGTTCAGGTACGATTGTTTATATGGATGATTTTTCAAAGAGAGTAGATGCACTCAGGCGAGAGAAGGATATACTCAGAATATTGGACAGAGCCATTAAATATCATAGTTTCAAAGTGTATTATCAGCCTATTTTAAATATTGAGACAGGTAAATTCTGCACTTCTGAAGCGCTTGTTCGTCTGATAGATGACGAGCTTGGATTTATAAGTCCCGAGGAGTTTATTCCGATTGCCGAGAAAAACGGAAGAGTTAGTGCTATAGGGGATTTTGTGGTTGAAGATGTTTTACGTTTTATTAAAGAAAACAATATTGGAGACCAGGGTCTTAAATATATAGAGATTAATCTTTCCCCTGCCCAGTTTAGATTTGATGATCTTGAGGAAAAACTATTACATTACATTGAATCAAAAGATATTTCTTATCAACAGCTGAATTTTGAAATTACCGAAACTGAGGAAACAGGAAGCGCTGATATGAATATCATTAGAAATGTAATAACCAATCTTCATTCCAAGGGCATTACATTTTCGCTCGATGACTTTGGCTCGGGTTTTGCGGCTATTGATTATCTTATAAAGCTACCGGTGGATTTGGTTAAAATCGATAAGATGATTTTGTGGCAGGCTATGGAAGACCCGTTGTCCCAAAAGGTCCTTGCTAATACAATCCGAATGATTAAGGAAATCGGCAAGAAGATTGTAGTTGAGGGAGTTGAGACAAATGAAATGGCTCATATGTTAAACGATTTAGGAGTCGATTATCTGCAGGGTTATTTGTATTCCAAGCCTATACCGGAAGCAAAGTATCTTGAATTTTTGGCTGAAAATAAAGATAAAGTAATTAAAATATAAGTATATACTTAAAAAATGGCGTGAGAGTTATCACGTCATTTTTTCATTATAACAGCAATGGTTTTGAGAGTAATCACGTCAGTTTTTATGGGAAAAATGATACGGTGAAGGATTGTTTATGATTTTTCGGGTAAAAATTTATATATAATTCGGTGTGGAATTTTTGAAGCAACTGTGGTATTATATCTCGTTGTTGATGATGTTTTAAGTAACTGCATTACCATATACGGTTGTTGATGATGTTTTAAGTAACTGCATTACCATATACGGTTGTTTATGATGTTTTAAGTAACTGCATTACCATATTCGGTTGTTTATGATTTTTTAAACGGTTGAGTTATCATATCAGGTTGTTGATAAAGTTTGACATACTATTGGGAGGTTTATATGAATAAAAAAGAAGTTAGTGAGATAAAAAGAAGAATTAAGAAGGAAGATTGCAGTTTTACAAGGCTTTGCGGCTGTTATGTAAACAGCAATAAAGAGAAGGTCGTTACATTTGACGGACCTTTCTGGGACATAGAGGAAGAGGCAAAGTTCAAATATGTCGAGATAGCAAATAAGGCGCTTTCCGGTAAGGTTGGTAATAACCTTGTGGAGCTTGAATATACGCTCGAGAGCGAGACTGAGGGCGATGCACACAAGATGCTTATGGGACTTCGCGAGTGCAAGCTTACTAATCAGGATTTGGTAAATGCATTTTACGACCATGTAATCGAGACCTATAATAAGACCGAGAACTATCTTATAATCCTTTTCCATGATGTATATGACATACCTGTTAAGACTACCGATGGAATGAAGCTTGATGATTCGGTGGAAATGTATGAATACATTATTTGTGCGATTTGTCCTGTGGCCCTTTCCAAGGCGGGGCTCGGATACAATACAGATGAGCAGAATATAGCGATGGTCAAGAGAAACTGGATAGTGGGACCTGTGGAGACGGCATTTACATTTCCGTGTTTTACCGACAGAAGTACTGATATTCATTCGATTTTGACTTATACAAAGGATGTCAAGAATCCACATCACGAATTTTGGGAGAATGGATTGGGCGCGATTAATGCTCTCACTTCTACAGAAAAGAGAAATGCATTCACCGATATCGTGAAAAACGAATTTGTGGGCGATGAAGATGAAGATGCCGAAAATGCGGTAATCAGCATAGCAGGTGGCATCAACAGTGCCATAAAGGCGCAGGAAGCAAAGGGAATCGATGAGCCGGTTTATCTTGGAAGGGATAAAATGCAGGAAATTCTCGAAGAGAGCGGCATAGATGTTGATAAGGCAAAGAAAATCGGCGAAGGGTATGAGAATTTCTTTGATGCCGATATTCCGGATGCTTACGAGCTTATCGATGAGAAGTCAATCCGTGAGAGCGAGATTCGTAATGAAAGAAAGAATTTCATGAAGGAAATTTCCGATTTAAATGAGAAGAATAAGCATTTGATGGAAATTACGGATCCGGTTGAGTACGGTGACTCGGACAATGAAAAGGTTATTTTGCGCGTGAGCGAGGATAAGGCCGAGAAGATCCGCACCACAACATTGGACGGAGTTGAGTGCCTGGTTATTCCACTTATGGAAAATGAGGAAACCATTATAAACGGTAAGACTGTGAAGCTGTCTTAAATATAATTACGATATGAAAAGTAAGTTATTAATCAGAAAGATTGTGTAATTATGAAAAAACTAAGTGATAAAGCAAAGGGTATCATCTGTATATTGCTTGCAGCCTTTGGTTTCTCCCTTATGACATTTTTTGTAAGGATTTCAGGAGACCTTCCGACTATGCAGAAAGTGTTTTTCAGAAATGCCGTTGCAGCCATAATAGCATTTAATATACTTATGAAAACTCCTGATAAATTTAAGATGAAAAAAGGAAGTCTGCCGTTTCTTTTAATGAGATGTATTTTTGGTACATCCGGAATGATATGTAATTTCTGGGCTATAGACAGGCTTGGCATTGCAGATGCAAATATGCTCAATAAGCTTTCACCGTTTTTTGCGATTGTAATGTCGATATTTATACTTAAGGAAAAGCCGAATAAGTTTGAGATAGGAACGGTAATCGTTGCATTTATAGGGGCTCTCTTTATTATAAAGCCTTCTGCCGGGCTTGGAAGCATACCGGCATTGGTTGGGCTTTACGGAGGCTTCGGAGCCGGTGCGGCTTATACCTTTGTAAGGCTTCTGGGGCAAAGAGGCGAGAGAACACCACTTATAGTTATGTGGTTTTCGGCGTTTTCCTCCATAGTATGTATTCCGTTTCTGATATTCGGATATCAGCCTATGTCTCCTAAGCAATGGTTGTTCTTGGTTCTTGCAGGATGCGGGGCAGCGCTTGGACAGATGGGTATTACAACAGCCTATACATATGCTCCTGCGAAGGAAATTTCAGTTTATGACTATACCCAGGTTGTATTTGCGGCCCTTTTAGGAATGATTTTCCTGAATGAAGTTCCCGATATTTACAGCGTTGTGGGTTACATTATCATCATTGGTACGGCTGTTTTCAAGTGGCGATACACTCTTGACACAACTAAGCAATGATTGATATAATCAAACAGTGTGTGTTTAACTCATTACGAAAGCCTTTTGATATTGCGGAAATGCCTATCCGGCAGGGTTTCCGAGTTGAGTTATTCATTATAAATTTTTATTATGATAACAGGATATTACTTTAACAATTGAATGAAAGGATTTAATTATGGGCGGATTTTTTGGATGTGTAAGTAGAGAAAATTGTGTATTTGATTTGTTTTTTGGCACCGATTATCACTCACACTTAGGAACCAGACGTGCAGGTTTGGTGGTTTATGATGGCGAAGATTTCAATAGGGCAATCCATAATATTGAGAATTCTCCTTTTAGAACAAAGTTTGACAAGGATGTTCAGGAAATGAAGGGATTTATGGGAATCGGTTGTATTTCCGACTATGAACCACAGCCTCTTATGGTACGTTCACATCACGGTACTTATGCTATTACGACTGTAAGCAAGATAAATAATAAGCAGGAGCTTATTGATGACCTGTTCAAAAACGGAAATTCACATTTCCTTGAGATGAGCGGCGGAGATATTAACTCAACCGAACTCATAGCGGCCATAATTAATCAGAAAGAAAATATAATCGAAGGAATTCAGCATGCACTTAATCTTGTGGATGGCTCACTTTCTCTTTTGGTTCTTACTCCAAAGGGTATTTACTGTGCGCGTGACCGCTACGGCCGTACACCGGTAGTGCTTGGAAAGCGCTTAAATACAGATGATATCGACGGTGAGGGTGATACAGAGAGCTACTGCGTATCTTTCGAGGATTTTGCATTTAACAAGCTTGGTTATGAAACATATAAGGAACTTGGTCCGGGCGAAATCGACATTATCACAAAAGAAGGAGTTCGTACATTAGTGACTCCGGGTGACAAGATGAAGATTTGTACCTTCCTTTGGGTTTACTATGGCTATCCATCAAGCTCTTACGAGGGTATCAGCGTTGAGCAGATGCGTTATAACTGCGGTGCCTGCCTTGCTAAGAGAGATAATGTTAAGCCTGATATCGTTGCCGGCGTACCTGATTCCGGAACAGCCCATGCAATCGGTTATTCAAATGAGTCCGGAGTTCCATTCTCCAGACCTTTTATCAAATATACACCTACATGGTCACGTTCATTTATGCCTACCATTCAGAGTAAGCGTAATATGATTGCAAAGATGAAGCTTATCCCGGTTACTGATTTAATTAAGGATAAGAGCCTTCTTCTAATAGATGATTCCATCGTTCGTGGAACACAGCTTCGTGAAACCACAGAGTTCCTTTATGATAATGGAGCGAAAGAGGTTCATATTCGTCCTGCTTGTCCACCACTTGTATATGCCTGCAAGTATCTTAATTTCTCACGTTCGAATTCGGTTATGGATTTGATTACCAGACGTGTGATTGCTAAGCTTGAAGGTACTACAGAGGTTTCAGAGGAAGTACTTTCCGAGTACGCTGATCCGGATTCGGAGAAGTATGAGGCAATGGTTGAGGAGATAAGGAAGGAGTTACATTTTACTTCGCTTAGATTTAACCGTTTGGATGATATGCTTGACTCAGTCGGAATCGGAAGAGAAAAGTTGTGTACGTATTGCTGGGACGGCAAAACTGAGAATGATTAACTTCGACCTATGAAGGTTATCAACTAAGTCTCACGGAGAATGATTAACTTCGACCTATGAAGGTTATCAACTAAGTCTCACAGAGCAAGATTAATCCCGACCTATTAAGGTTATCAACTAAGTCTCACGGAGCAGGACTAATCCCAAAAATTACAAACTTATTAATTTTTTTAAATATAATTAAATATTAGTTTTACAGGTTGACAAAGTGTGATATATTAATATAAATTATATAGATGGTACTTGAAGTTTAGTGCCATCATTGGGGATATGATTTAACTCAGTTTTAGCATTGAGAAGATATTATAAATGGAAAGATTAGGTGAAAATGGCAGATTATAAAAACAGTGAAGTAAGAAGGGCCAGGGAGGCAAGAGCTAAAAAAGCAAGAAAGCAATTAATGCTTGGTATTGC
>JAILOA010000455.1 GCA_024691065.1 Lachnospiraceae bacterium
GGGCCGAAGAGAAAGGGCTGATCCCACACGATTACCAGCCGGACGCAGATAGTGGTGAGGTAAGATTTATCGCGAATGGTTTTCAAAGGACGATAGCCACAACCAATAACTTTATAAGCGGAATGCTTCCTGCATCCGATATTAAAGCTACGGTAAATGTACCGCTCGGCCAGGTTGATCCTATATTTAACTTTAATTTAAATTTCTATTCCGATTCATACAATGAAGCTATAAAGGAACAGGTTCAGGAAATATACAAACTTTCAGATTCCGAATCAGAGACTGCAATAAAGCTTCAGAAGGGTTACGATAAGCTTATGGAAGTTCTTGATTTTGAAGAATCGGAATCATATAAGGATGGAAGCGCAACTAAATTTAAGGCTGAAGATTTGGATACAGGTATCAGTGAATCCCTGTCATATACAATTGACGATAATTCCTATAAGGCGTGGATGGCAAGCGATGCATTACTTATGCAGTATTACGAAGAACCGGATATACTAAAGGCTGCTATGGGACATAAAATAAGCTATGAGGACTGGGCAAGTATTGCATATGTGAAAGATACAATTCAGAAAATAGTATTTGCCACACCGCTTTTAGCTGTAAATTATAGCCATAATACACTACAGGAGATAAGAAAAGAACTAAACACAGACGAAAGAAAGTTCTCATTTATTTGTGGACACGATACAAATATTGGAGTTATCTTATCCACATTAAATGCATTGGATATGGACACTCCGGGGAACTTCGAAGCTATTCCAATCGGTTCGAAGATAGTATTTGAAGTGTGGGAAGGGGAAGATTCAAAACAATACATCTCGGCAAGGTTTGTTTATGCAACCACCGACCAAATCAGAAATCTTCAAATGATTAATTCCAAGAATCCACCGGTGTCATACTACTTGACATTCGAAAACATCGAAAAGAATGAGGATGGGATGTATAACTTCGAGGACTTTATGACACTCTTCGATAACGCAGACGCCGAATACGAAGCCGTCAAATCAAAGTATATCGAAGGCCCGGACACCGGCTACACCCCGGACACAAGCGACACACAGGCCACCCCAGCCGCCTAACCCCCAAAAAGAAAATCAAAAAAACGTCCCCCACCCCCAGATTCGAAATTATTTAATCTTAATCATGAAATATAAAAAACAAAAGTGCCAAACGGTTGAATACACACAAACTGTTCGGCACTTTTTTAATAATCAAACAAACTAAAACTACGCCCTAAAAACCATCCCAAAACCTTGACCAGAATCCTCCCACCAATCAAAAAAACGTCTCCCCACCCCAGATTCGAAATTCCCCAATCTTAATCGTGAAATATAAAAAACAAAAGTGCCAAACGGTTGAATACACGCTGTTTGGCACTTTTTTAATTATAATTAAAATGTTTAAAATAATTATATATTAATTGAAAATTTAGTCTCATCCAGCCGAGAATTCAGAAGCAACAGCTTCAGACATTAAATGGAGGTCACGTTACTCTGAGCGCTCTAGCTTTCGGCACCGAGCGCACTGTCTGAGCCTCGTACACTATATTTTATTTTACTAACAAGGCGAGTTTGCGCGAATGCCGAAAAAAAGGCGAGCGCGAGGAGTAGTGACCGCAATGGTCTGAAGCGTTGCTATCTGAATTCCGGCTAATATTATCTAACCAAAATAAATAATTAAATATATAATATTAAATTAAAAAAAGTGCCAAACAGTTGAAAATTCAACCATTTGGCACTCTATTATTTTTATGATCAAATTACAGATTACAACAATTTCGAAATCTCACTCATAATATAATCAAGCGTATCCTCAAGATCCTTCCCCGTAGTATCAATCGTAATAGCTGGATCCACAGGTGCTTCATAAGGACTCGAAATACCTGAGAAGTTAGGAATCTCACCGTTACGAGCCTTCTTGTAGAGACCCTTGATATCACGGCGCTCACATTCCTCAATAGGAGTACTAACATAAATCTCGATGAAGTTATCCTCACCAACGATAGCAGCAGCATTCTTTCTGTCGCTGATAAACGGAGAGATGAATGAAGTGATAACGATAAGACCGGCATCATTCATAAGCTTAGCAACCTCAGCGATACGACGGATGTTCTCGATTCTGTCCTGCTCCTTGAAACCAAGGTTCTTATTAAGACCCATACGAACATTGTCACCGTCAAGAGACATTGTATGCTTACCTTCAGCAAAGAGTCTCTTCTCAAGACCGTTAGCGATTGTAGACTTACCTGAACCTGAAAGACCTGTAAGCCAGATAGTCTTAGGAGCCTGATTCTTCTGGTTGGAACGAAGCTCTCTTGTGATATCCATCTGCTGATAGAAAAGGTTATCATCACGACGAAGCTTGTGCTCAACAACACCACAGGCAGCAGTCATGTTAGTAACATTATCAATTAAGATGAAACCACCAAGTTCCTTATGACGGGCGAACTTGTCAAATACGATATTATCCGAGCAAGAGATATCACAAACCGCAATCTCATTCTTGTAAAGCTTCTCGGCACGAACATTGTCACCACTGTTAACATCGATTTTATATTTAATATTCATAACGGTAGCAAGAGTAGTCTTGGTACCAATCTTTAATACGAAAGTCTTACCTGCAACAAGCTTTGAATCATCCATCCAGAGAAGCTTGGAAGTAAACATCTTACCAACGTGAAGATGAACATCCTTAACAATCATACAACCTCTGGAGCAGTCGATTTCTCTGTCGAGCTGAACTGTAGCAGCCTGTCCCTTAACTACTTCATCAACTTCCTTACCTGCATTGAGAAGAGACTTTACTACAGCTGTCTCACGGCTAGGGAGAACCTTGATTTCTTCACCAACCTTTAAGCCACCAACTTCAACCTGTCCCTGGAAACCACGGAAGTTAAGGTCAGGACGGCAAACTCTCTGAACAGGTAAAACAAAACCTGTATCATCGGTCTTGTCGGTAACATCGATATCCTCTAAATATTTAAGAAGAGTATCACCTGTGTACCAAACAGTCTTCATAGACTTGGTTGTAATATTATCACCTACTGTAGCTGAAACAGGAATTGTATAGAATGTTTCGAACTCGTATTCGGAAACCATTCTCTTTATATTTTTAACGATATCCTTGTAGGTATTCTCATCATAATCGATGATATCCATTTTATTGATTGCATAAACAACATGCTTGATACCCATGAGAGCACAGATACGTGTGTGACGCTTTGTCTGTACCAAAACACCCTTGCTTGCATCAACAAGGATAACGGCTAAGTCGGCAAATGAAGCGCCAACAGCCATATTACGGGTATATTCTTCATGTCCCGGAGTATCGGCAACGATAAAACTTCTGTTATCTGTAGTGAAATAACGGTAAGCAACGTCAATTGTGATACCCTGCTCACGCTCAGCCATAAGTCCGTCCAAAAGGAGAGAATAATCGATTTCACCACCGGTAGAGCCTACCTTGCTGTCAAGTTCAAGAGCTTTCTCCTGATCTGTAAATATAAGCTTTGCGTCGTAAAGCATATGTCCGATTAATGTGGATTTTCCATCATCGACGCTTCCACATGTGATAAATTTAAGTAAACTTTGCATTTTAGAAATATCCCTCTCTCTTTCTTCTTTCCATGCTGCCGGCAGCCTCGTTATCAATAACACGGCTTGTTCTTTCACTGGATACAGCACTAAGAGTTTCTTCAATGATTTCGTCTAATGTTTCTGCGTCAGACTCAACACCACCTGTAAGAGGATAGCAACCGAGTGTACGGAAACGAACCTTCTTCATCTGAGGCTCTTCACCCGGATTCAATCTCATACGGTCATCATCAACCATTATAATGTTACCGTCGCGTTCTACAACAGGACGCTCCTTAGCAAAATAAAGTGATGGAATCTCAATATTTTCCTGTTTAATATACATCCAGATATCTTTTTCGGTCCAGTTTGAAAGTGGGAATACACGAACTTCCTCACCCTTGAAAATCTTGGTGTTGAAGAGTTTCCACATTTCAGGACGCTGATTCTTAGGATCCCATGCATGAGCTGAGTTACGGAAAGAGAAGATTCTCTCCTTAGCTCTTGATTTTTCCTCGTCACGACGACCACCACCGAATGCAGCATTGAAACCATATTTGTCAAGGGCTTGCTTTAAAGCCTGGGTTTTCATTATATCTGTGTATGCAGAGCCGTGATCAAATGGGTTAATTCCCTGAGCTCTACCTTCTTCGTTGGTGTATACAAGCATTTCAAGGCCATTCTTTTCAGCCATATAATCTCTAAATTGAATCATTTCCTTGAATTTCCATGTTGTATCAACATGAAGGAATGGGAAAGGTGGCTTCTCAGGATAGAAAGCCTTTAAAGCAAGATGAAGCATAACTGAGCTGTCTTTACCGATAGAATAGAGCATAACCGGCTTGTCAAATTCTGCAGCTACTTCACGCATAATATAGATTGCCTCAGCTTCGAGGGCATCTAAATGTGATAACTGACTCATAGTTTTTTCCTCGTTTTTTATAATATTTTAATGTGATGCGATATAAGAAATAAAGTCTACACGATCGTTGGTTACATTTTTATAGGTAACAAAACGCGCAAATTAAAACATACTTTGAAATACATATGTAGTAATACATAAGCATTTAAAAGGATGTTCCGGATGCTTTTTATATCTCAATAGCCTTAAAATATAAGGTTTTAAAGATATATTTCATATCACAATCCCTAACATTATTACAAAAAAGGATAGTTTTGTCAACGCAAACTTAAGATAAATT
>JAILOA010000012.1 GCA_024691065.1 Lachnospiraceae bacterium
GTCTTGTAAATAATGAGACAAAAGCTTTACGATCAAGAAACTCTTTGATCAGGAGTGTCTTGTCCACATAATAGTATTCTGACTGTGCACGGATATAATCCGATATTCCTACCGGAAGTGGTTTTTTTTCATTCTCTACTCCCGACTTGATATATCGTCCTGTAACGATACGCTTATCAGCCGGACGCTTTGCATCATCCGGTATCTGCCATCTTTTACCCACCTTAACAGCTCCTGGAATCATACCTTCCTTGCAGAATTCCGTTACTCTACGCTCCGATATTCCCCATACCACAGCCATTTGCTTGCAGGATTTCATATGGACATACCCCCTTTTCATCTATCATCTCCTACAGTATAAACATTATTCGGAAGGATGTCAGTTTGCATTTGATATCCTTCCGAATATATTTCCGAACAAAGTCATCTTTATTTGGTTTATTACAAAAAGTGCAATGAAAACAATACAGAAAAAAAGCAAGGGGAGGGAATAAAATACTATAGTCCGTGACAGCGAAAAAATCGCTGTATCACCCATATTTACTGGGTTTACAGCAATTTTATTTTCCAGAAACTGTCAAAGACAGGTAAGTGCCTTTAAATGCAACCTTTAAGAATTTTTTTGAGCCTTAACAATACAAACTCCTCTTCAAATGTAAGACATTATGCAACCTTTAAGATTTTTGAACGCAACATAAACAATCTCCTCTTCAAATGCATTGATATCAGGTAAGAGCATTTGAGCAAATATAAACTCCCGCAAACCTTATATTTAAAGGTTTGCGGGAGCTCTATTATTATCCGGTGTTAAAATTAAGTTATTTTTTTACTTAGTCCTGCACACCTGCCCAAATGTATCAAGCTTTTTTTCTCATTACTTAGTCCTGCACACCTGCCTAAATGTATCAAGCTTTTTTTCTCATTACTTAGTCCTACACACCTGCTCAAATGTATCAAGCTTAAATGATACGAGCCCCTTAGCTGGGTCTGATACATAGAAATAATCCCCTATGTAAAGTCCTCTCTGGTTTTCACTTGATTGATAATCATAGTAATCACCACTTTCGATTTCTCCGTCCTTGCCCTCATACTTCTCATAATACTTGAGATTCATTGTAAAGCCGTCCTCTTCCGAGTAGGAAAATACCATATAATCACTTCTCTGTGATATATAATCACTTATCTGCGATATATAATCATAATCCATATCCGAAGAATTATCATATTCGGACAACTTCTCAAACTGCTTATCTACATCTTCCTGGGTAACCTTCTTTTCGGCATTATATACAACAGCGCCCTCTATGTCATCCACAATAGGAGTATCATAAAAATCATAATAATGCTGCGCCGAGAATCCGATCAGATTCTTATCAAAATCGGCAAGCACTGCATTTGTATTGGATTCCAGAGGAAGGTAACTATAGTTATTCACAACCTTCTTAGCTACTTCCTTTACATTCTTAGGATCCGAAACATCGAACATGGAAAGCTTGATTGCGTTTGTGGTACCTTCATAATCACCGTCATATCCGATTCCGAGAAGAAGATTCTCGCCCCAAGGATGGAGGTATGTCGAGAAGCCCGGAATCTTAAGCTGACCGATTAATTTCGGATTCTTCGGGTCGGAAAGATCAACCGAGAAGAGAGGATCTGTATTTAAAAATGTAACGAAATAGCCTACATCTCCCATAAGTCTCGCCGACTTAATCTCCTCTTTTTTCGCAATATTTTCGATGGATCCTGTCATCTTCATCTCTGAATCAAAGATGTATACTGCATTCCAACGGGTCCATGTACTGGTGTCGAGATCGGTACAAACCACGCGCAGATGGTCCTTATACTCATCCATACTGTAATCATTTAAAATCGAGCCCTTGCAGGTTCCTGCAGAAAGAACCGTGAGCGCGCCATCATTGAAATTAACTCTCTGAATAGTCGTATTAATCTCGGTAGAATAAGAATCATAAGGAATCCTGCCGGTCCAGAGCCTGTTTAAATCCTTAATAACCTTTCCGGTTTTCTTTTTCTTATAAATCGTCTTGTAATCCGCCATATAAATGTTATTACGGCTCATATAAACGGTTGTTCCGCCTCCGACAATCGCTTTGCTATCGATAATCTTGGCATCAGTGATGCAATATGATGTTACCACCGTAAAAGACATAGTTCTAAGGTTAGGACAAGCCACAACATTCTTCTCTTCGACACATTCATCATCCACCTTAGGAATGTATGATTCATAGTCTTCAACCTTGGTTTCATCATTAAATGGAATAGTACTTTTTGTGGAAATCAAATACAACTTGTCGCCCACAATTCTTGATGTATTGTATTCACCTTCCTGCTTGTGGGAGCCGATTTTCTCAGGATTTGTCCTGTCGGAAATGTTGTAAAATACGACCTTGGTATCTGATGAATATCCATAATAATATTCATAATCAAAGTCCTCTCCTGCTGTCTTGGAATACCTTCCGACTACCGTCATAGTATCATCAGTCACAAAAATCTCACTAGCCACAATGTCCTCATCATTAAGCTTTACGGTCGAAACAAGTTCGGTCTGACCTTCATTTGCGCTGTAAATCTTGACTATGTTACCATCATCAGTATCGCTTACATTACTCTTCAGCACGTAAATGTATTTTCCGTCGGTCTTTATTACATCGCCTTCATCCACTCCCTTGGTACGGATATTGGTCTCTGAATAATCATCTGACCCCTTGGTTTGCGCACTCATATCTGCAGATGCATTACTTTCTTGGGTCTTTGCACCATCCAATGTATTGGCTTCTTCACTTACTGCATCCCTGCCTCCGAGTGAAAACAGGCTAACATCGTCTGCAAAATCAACAGCACTATAGGACATATTATTTTCTTTATATGCTTCGCTCAATATATTATAAGCCGCCTGATAATTATCTCCATCAGGATTGTAATAATCAGCGATTGCAACCGTAGTTTGAACATCCTCTATATCTAAATCTCCATCATCTGTATTTCTGTTTCTGATGGTAATTCCCGCTGCAATAGCCGCTCCCAGGATAATCACGAGTGAAGCCGCAGTTACAAGGCCTTTCGTGCTCTTCATAAAGCTGCCGAAACCGCCATTTTCCTTTTTGTCGCGGATTTTTTTCTGCTTTGCATACTCCTCAAGCTCACCGCTCATCTGCTTCTTATTAAGCATTTCCTCTATATTTTCAGGCTTAAGATTCTCCGGAATCTCAACCTTTCCGTCTAATTTCTTTCGAAATTCATAATCATTTCTATTCTCATCCATATTAAAACCTTCTTTCTATGAAATGTAATATTTAATCTACTTTTCAACTTATCTATAATATTATTTTGGAATTTTACTAAACCCTGCTTTCTGTTGCTTTACCGGGCCTCCGTTTTTTTTATCTGCTTTCTGTTGCTTTACCGGGCCTCCGGTTTTTCAATCCTTCTTTTAAATATTTTTTAGGGTCTATAATCTTTAATCATTTCTCAACACTTTATAATTTACTTACATTATCCTCAAAAGTAATGGTCCTCTGCATAGCTGCAAGTGCCCGGCTGTAGCGGGTTCTCACGGTATTACGATTAAGTCCCAGCTCCTTACCGATTTCCCTGCTGTTATAACCACCGTAAACCACCATCGTAACTATCAGTCTATCCTCGTAGCTTAAACTCTTAAATGCCTTCTCAACCATAACCTTATTTATGGTTTCATCCTCAACATTATTTTCCGAAGTAATATTATTCTCCATATCATCAAGCGGCACCATGCTTATATTTTCCCGCGTTTTCATATACTCAGCTATCTTTTTCTTACACTTATTGGAAAGGATTTTAAATATCCATCCCCTAAATGCAGTCTCATCCTTTAATGCCTT
>JAILOA010000053.1 GCA_024691065.1 Lachnospiraceae bacterium
GCTGACGCAGTAGCGACATTCCATTTAACCTCCGGAGCCGGTGTAGGAACAACATTCGGAGCTACAGTTTCCTTGCTTTCAGGCTTTGCTGTTTCAGCAGGAGCGTTAGTTGCTGTCTCGGAAGGCTCTTTTGTCTCGGCAACTTCCTCTGTTTCGGCAGGCTCTTCTGTCTCAGCTGCTTCCTCTGTCTCAGCAGGCTCTTCTGTCTCAGCTGCTTCCTCTGTTTCGGCAGGCTCTTCTGTCTCAACTGCCGCTGTGCTTGCAGGTTCCTCTGTCTCAACCGCCGCTGTACTTGCAGGCTCCTCTGTCTCAACCGCCGCTGTACTTGCAGGCTCTTCTGTCTCTACCGCCGCCTGAGTTACAGGATCAATTACCTCTTCAGAATCAATTGTAGCAACAGGAATATCATCATAAACATTTACACATGATACCAGACCATCAAGAAGCTGATAATCACCGTATCCTAATGTCTTGCTTACCTCACCTGTTTCAGGATTTACATACTCAAAACAAGCATCAAAAAGCGTATTGCCATCCTTTATGAAATCATATGTGGTATCGCTGAAAACATCTACGCTACATTTACCGATAGCAGCCATAACTGTTCCTATTGTATTGTAATTACCAAATCCACCGTTTTCATTCTGTCTCTTTTCAAAATATTTTAAAGCTCTGTTTACGGCTCTGCTTGCATCATCATCCTCAAATTCTTTTGAAATGGAATATACATCCATCGCAATACTATCCGGATAACTTCCCCAAACCGAATTAATATCGCTTGTAATCTGATTTTCGGTATCTGCAGCAACTGCAGCAATAAGCTCTTCCTTTGTAACCACGCTACTTTCAGGTAAATCAAATCTATCCTTACCTAAAGCCTGAAGGAGGATTC
Organism: Lachnospiraceae bacterium; assembly: GCA_024691065.1. Taxonomy (GTDB): domain Bacteria; phylum Bacillota; class Clostridia; order Lachnospirales; family Lachnospiraceae; genus JAEEJA01. The sequence continues at coordinate 893 of JAILOA010000053.1, forward strand.
CCTCTCTTGCATACGCACCGTAAGCATAGTATGAAGACTCATACATCTCATCCCCGGTAGCAAGCTCAAATAAATTGAGGCCGCCTACATTCTCAGGATTTCTTCCGATTGAATCCACAAAAAGAGCAATCTTTGAAATGTAATCTACTCCTGTTCCTGTCATTATAAGGTTTTCCTTGGAAAGTGGACACTCAGTGGTTGTTGAAGAGTAATCTTCATTATAAGTAGTAATATAAAGTGTTCCTTCTGCTTCCTTACCTTCGTTTATTGCCTCACACTGCTTTTCAATCTTATTGTAGATTGCAGTATAAAGATCCTTTGCTTCATAGCCTGCCTGACTCAAGTAATAAGCGGCATAAACCATATTTTTATTCTCAAGGCCCGGAACTTGCGCTTCATCCTCTAAGTCAATCTCCGCAAAATAATGGTTATAGACATACTCTGATAATGCCTCAACCGCCTTCTTTGCATTTGCAATAAGTTCCTCCTGGGCATCGGCGTCCGGATCATTTGAATTATCATCCGCAAATACAGGCGCTTCCGTAATCTCACCATTACCGTATATAATCGAAATTTCATCTCCATCCACAGGGAATGTGGTGTTAATTGAAGATGGTGTCATCTCGCCGTTAAGAGCAATGATCCAGTAATTATATAAACCCCATCCTGTATCGGGATCGGTTCCGTACTGGGTTGTATAAAGATCACCGATACCATCAACAAAAGTTCCATAATCACTTGATGAAAATGAATATGTTATTTCATTTTTATCTAATACATCCTTTACAGCGACCTCTGCCGAATCACCTTCCTTTATCTCGAGAGCAACCTTACCCGTGTCAACTGCTACACCGCTTGCATTCTCGGTCCCAAGAGAATCAATTGAAACCCAAACTGTAATATTATTAGCCTCTACTGTAGCTGTCTCCTCTGCGTTTGCTTTAACATTAAATGTACCGGTCACTGTAAGTGCCGCAGCCAAACAAATGCTGATTGCCTTCTTCGCTTTTTTACTTATTAAATTGTTCATTTTACATAAGGCTCTAACAAATTATGAATCGTAGGACGAATACGATTTAGAACCCCTACCTGCCTTTCAGTTTATTCTTAATTATCTTCCTCGATGCAATACATAAATGATTTGCGTGTGTTTAAAATATGTCGGCTTAAATTATTCCATAAGAAATATTCACTATTACAAATGTAGCAACTTAAATTATTCCATAAGAAATTTTCACTATTACAAAAGTAGCAACTTAAATTATTCCATAAGAAATTTTCACTATTACAAATGTAACAACTTAAATTATTCCATAAGAAATTTTCACTATTACAAATGTAGCGATTTAAATCAGCATTCCATATTTAATCTTGATTCGTTCGATTTTACGAAGCATCGAATTTCCTATTAAAAACATTGTAAATGCTGCGCCTGCCGCATGCTGCAAATCATATGGAAGTCCTGTAACATAGACTGCCTTCAATGTTTCCAAATTAGCCTCCGAGCCATTCGGGTCCATATATGTAAGCATAAGCATATTTGCAAGATTCATCAACCCACCGTAAATAATCAATGTGACAAAAAACGTAAACACCGTAATCGTAATTGCATCGGACGGAAGTTTCGCCCGTTGAATTATAACACCAAGAATCAAACCTGTAAACCCAAAGATATAAACTTTTATCCCGAAAAATTCCTGAAGGCTTCCTGTGAAACCCTGTATTATAAGGCCTATCAGCTCCATTGCAACTATGCAAAGCACCGGTCCGAGGATAATCTTAAAATTTTCTGACTTTTTTTGAATCGTTTCATTAAAGATAGAATCCGCATGAATATCTATCCTGTTAAACGCGATTCCGCCAAGCAGTCCCATTATCCCCCAAGCCACCATCTGCCAAGGAGTCCAAGGTCCCTGCCCGTCGAAAACATTGCAAAGCAAACGACTGAGAGCTCCGGTTAGAAATCCTGCCTCCGGCCCAAGCGAAATCCCGGTAATAATAACCAACGCCGTTCCTGCATGAAGCGGTACAGTATGTGTACAAAGAACATTCGCAACCACCGTAATGGCTGTCATAATCGCAATCAGCACCACATCCCTCGCCCTAGGATTTCTAAGCTCGAAAACCAGGAAAAACGGAAGCATCATTATAATAAGAACAATAAGGCTTAGCAATATATAATTTTCATTTTTAAACAGTATTACTGATAGCGTGAATACAACCGGCAGCAGTATAAAAAGAGCCGTAAATGTAGCGATCCTTCTTTGCTTTATCGCCTTTTTTAATGCCTGCACCGAAAAATCCCGCCTGCTTATTTTTGATTTGTTTTTCATAAGTTTACTACCTATTACCGGTTTCTTTCGCCGGATTAATTCAACTTCCTTTTCA
>JAILOA010000101.1 GCA_024691065.1 Lachnospiraceae bacterium
CAGGCCATTGGTTGGTCGTTACTTTTTTCACTTGCCCTCGGCACGTTATTTTACGCGGCATTTAGTTCTATTTATGAGGATGCTAAGAGTACCTGTGTGAGAGTGGCGGTGGTTGAAAGTGCAGATGTTGCCGGAAGCGTAGAAAGTGCAGATGCAGCCGGAGACGCAAAAGGTGCCGATGGTGCGGATGCAGCCGGAGATGCAAAAGGTGCCGATGGTGCGGATGCAGCCGGAGACGCAAAAGGTGCTGATGGTGCGGATGCAGCCGGAGACGCAAAAGGTGCCAATGGTGCGGATGCAGCCGGAGACGCAAAAGGTACAAAAGCAGCAAAAAGTGTTGAAAGTGCAGAGGGTACCGGGAATAAAGGAAGTACAGAAAGTACCGGCGCTGCAGAAGGTGCCGGAAGTGCAGATATTGCCGGAATCACAGATTTTACCGGCACCGGAACTGTTAATATGTGCGAAATGCTTAAGGAGCTTGAGTACGAAGACGGTAAAAAGATGCTTGATGTTGTTGAGACCGACTATGACGGAGCGGTAGAGCTTTTGAAAAAGGATAAGGACGACAAGGATGCCATAAAGGGAATTATTGATATTAGGGATATAGAGGACATTAAGCTTATTTTACCGGGTGAAAAGAAGGTAGAATCTGCTGCGTTTGTTAGTTCGAGTGGAATCGATGAAAGTATATTAAGTAGTATTGTTAGTGTGTTCAGGCAGTATTCTTCGATTGTTGCAGAGACTGTTAAAAATGATCCGACGAAGCTTACGGGTGTTTTGGAGTCTTTTGAAGACGAGACCAATGAACTTGTTGAAAATAAGTCGATTTCCGGAAATAATAAGGACCCTTATGTTTCTTATTTTTACAGTTTAATCACGATGATGGCAATGATGGCCGCAATGGCGGGGGCGTCTGTTCCTGAAAGCTCTCAGGCAAACCAGTCACCGACAGGAGCAAGGGTTGATGTTTCGCCCGTTAATAAGTCTTTGTATGATTTGGCAGGACTTTTATCAGCCATTGTTGTACAGGTTTCCATTACATTGATAGGTCTGGTTTACCTTGTATATGTATTGAAAATTAACTTTGGCGGTGATTTGAAGTTTGTATTTCTAACAGCTGTACTTGCGACAATTTTAGGTGTTTCGTTAGGATTTTTCATATACCAGTTTGGAAGTATTTCAAAGAAAGCAAGAGAAAATCTTATTATGACTATCATACTCGGCGGTGGATTTTTGTCAGGACTTATGATAGCAAATATGAAAACAATTGTTGAAATGAAATGTCCTATTGTTAATCGGATAAATCCATCTGCAGTAATTTCTGATGCATTTTATGCCCTTAATATGTACGGTGTGGGAGACAGATATTATAAGTCGTTATTTTATATTGTTGGTTTAACTTTATTCTGTATTATTTTCGGTTTGATAATGTCCAGAAGAAGGAGTTATGCAAGTCTTTAAGGGATTATATCGGATATTGATTGATATCGTTGATTTAAATAAAATTTTGTATTATTTTCGGTTTAGTTATGTCCAGAAGAAGGAGTTATACAAGTCTTTAAGGGATTATATCGGATATTGATTGATATCGTTGATTTAAATAAAATTCTGTATTATTTTCGGTTTGATAATGTCCAGAAGAAGGAGTTATGCAAGTCTTTAAGGGATTATATCGGATGTTGATTGATATCGTTGATTTAAATAAAATTTTGTATCGTTTTACGTTTAATTATGTCGAGGAGGAAGAGTTATGCAAGTCTTTAAAGCTTTTATGAAAATAGTGAAAAGCAATTGGGTTGGTATTGTTTTATATTTCGGAATATGCGTGCTTATGACCGTAATGGTTGCTTCGCAGTATGGAGGAAAAGAGAGCCAAGGAAAATTTGTAAGTACGAATACATCAATTATCGTTAATGATAACGATAACACGGAGCTTTCCAAGGCAGTTGTTAAGTATTTAAAATCAACGCAGAAAGTCAGCGTAGGAAAATACAGCGAGGATAATGTTAAGGACATGATTTACTCGGGATATTATACCGCTTATATAGATATTCCAAAAGGATTTATGGATAAGCATTTATCGGAGGATGCACTCGAAATCAGCACTGTTTTTGATACTTCACAGGCGGCCGGAAATTTTGTTTCGCTTCAATTAAGCTCTTTTGTAGATGGCGTTTTAAGGTTTGAAAATGCAGGCTTCTCAATGGATGAAGCGATTAAGAAAACCGAAGAAGCTGTTGATACCGAAGATTTTATTGAACTTGAGGCTGTAAAAAATAATAATAGTAATACAAATTCCAAGACTTATAGTTTATTTTTGTTCCTGCCTTATGCTATAATGAGCATAATTCTGTGGTGTCTTCTTCCGGCAGTTCTTCGCTTCAATGTTAAGGATGTAAAAGACAGAACCGATGTTTCGCCACTTAGTTCGACACGTAAGAGGTTATCGTTGTTTGGTAGTTCTGCCTTTGTTTCACTTTTGGTATATATCGGGATTGTTATATTTACAGGTGTATTTTTAAAGGGAGACATACTCACGGAAAAATGGAATTTGAGTATTTTGAATTTACTGATCTTTACTCTTGTAACAGGAGGTATGCTTATATTAATTACATCCTTCCCGACAACAGGCGTTTTAAAGGGTAAGGATATAATAGTAAATATAGTCAGTTTGGGATTTTCATTCCTAGGAGGAATATTTGTTCCACTTGAGGTTCTTGGAGATGGTGTCAAATCTGTTGGCAGATTTTTACCTACATATTGGTATGCAATTAGTTTGGAAAAGATTGAAAGTGGTGTGAGTCTTAACGGTTTGCTTGGCAGCTTTGGAATGGAGGCTTTGTTTGGTGTATTTTGTCTTGCGGCAGGCCTTGCGGTTTCGAGGTTAAGCGTAAATGTTAAGGATAGATAATCCTCTGAAATTAAGGAGATTTAAATGGAGCGATTTATCGACAGAATTATATTATTTATAATAATGGTATTTGCCGGTCAGACTTTTCTGGCCGGGGAATACCTTATTGTCGTTATTTACGGAGGTCTGGCGATTACATTTTTGGATTATTATTTAATATCAAAAACCGTAAGAAAAAAGACGATGAAACCCGAAGGAATAAGTGAAATTCTGGCCTTTACAGTGCAGATACTTACTGTTATTTTAGCGGTTATAAATGGGGATTTCGTGATTCTGATTCCGGTGATTTTATATGATATGGTTATCCTGAAAAATTACATTGGAATTCTTGCATCACTCGTACCTATATATATATTTACAAGTGAAGGCGGTAACATTAAAATGCTGTTATTCATGCTATTGATGATGGCGGTGGCAGTTTATCTGAGTATCAGGGGCGAGAACATTTTAAATCTGAGGCAGAATGTTAAGGACCTCAGGGATGAATCGGTGATTAGAGAGGACAAACTTTCCGAGAAAAATATGTCGCTTATGCAGGCGAAGGATGAGGAGATTTATTTCAGTACAATTAAGGAGAGAAACCGTATTGCGCGGGAGATTCATGACAATGTAGGGCATATGCTTACGAGAGCGATATTGCAGCTTGGGGCGCTTATTACGGTTTGCAAGGATGAAACGCTTAAAGAGGGGTTAAAGTCGCTTAAGGAGACGCTTGATGCTGCGATGAATAATATCAGGAACAGTGTACACGATCTTAGGGACGAGGCAATTGATTTGCCGTCTGCGATTGAGGAGATTGCGAAGCCGCTTGAGGCCGGGCGCAAGGTGAATCTGGAAATTGACATTTCTTCCGAGGTTAATAAGGATGTAAAGTATGCCTTAATCGGGGTTGTGAAGGAGGCGGTCTCCAATATTATTAAGCATAGCGATAACGAGTTTGTTGATATTACATTAAATGAGCATCCGTCCATGTATCAGCTGGTGGTGCATGATTACAGCGACAGGAATGGTGCGGGAACCACCAATAAACCCGAGGATCTGCGGGGGATGGGGCTTGATAATATTCGCACGAGGGTTTCCGGCGTTGGAGGAAATGTACTCATCACGAATGATAACGGATTCAGAATTTTCGTGACGGTGGAGAAGTAAGCTGCAATTCGAAAATCAGATGGATG
>JAILOA010000102.1 GCA_024691065.1 Lachnospiraceae bacterium
ATAGAATCAGTAAGATCAAAATAATCTAAAGCCTTCTTAATAGTAAGAGTCTTATAATCATCATTTAGATTAGGTGTATCATAAGCAAGATAAGTATTTTTTCCACACTTACCACTATAATACTCTACTCTATAAGTTTTAAAATTCTCCCAATGTGCATAATATGTTGTGTTATCTGATATAGAATAAGGATCTGTAGTTACATATGTTCCCGTATCTTCATCATACTCAAACTCAACACTAGTTCCACCTATTGCCTCTGTGTACCAACCTGTAAATTCATAACCAAGTTCTTCCATTGTATCTGTAACATCAAGACTGGTATAAGGAACCTCAAATGTCTCACCATATGTTACATATTCGGAAACGGTTGTTTCGCTTTCATCACCTTCAAAATATGAGCCATTGGCATCAAAGGTAACTTCGTAGGTATTTGGTGTCCAACTTGCATACAGACATTCGTCAACATCTTCAAAAAGATCATATGTATAAACATCTGCAGCATCTACTCTGGTATTTAATGTTGGAGAACTTTCACCACTCGACCATGTACCTGTATACCAGCCATTAAAGCTGTATCCTACTCTTGTAGGTTCAACAGGGAAATTTAAGTTCTCATCATACGTCTGATCTACTTCTATATAATAGCTATTACCATCAAAATGATATGTGCTGGTGCTCTCATAATCAACTCCGACATCGAACTTAAGAGATTCGGTTACAGGAGTCCAATGAGCATAGAATGTTGTTGCATCACCATCTGCATATACATCACTTGCAGTAACCTTAACTCCACCTGTAGGATCTGTAAACCAACCAGCAAATTCATAACCTTCATTCACATCTTCATCTTCAAGGTCAACACCAGGGAATGTGTAATTTTCGCCAATTACCTGTTTAACAGTAGTAGATGTAATTTCCGTTTCATTAGAAGTAACTGATCCACCGTTGAAATCATAAGTAACTGTCTCATACTCCTTAGTCCAATGAGCATACAAATTAAGGTCGCCTAAATTGAAGTAATCATACCAAAATTCATAATCATAATATATTCCTTCACTATTATAAAGATAATCAGATGGGCTACCATAATTTACGAACGAAATCGGATTTCCACTTGTATCAGTTTTTACTTCAATTTCATCTCCTCCATCTGGTTCTGTGTACCAACCATCGAAGGCATATCCTTCTCTGCTTAAAATTGCTTCTCCACCATGTTCGTAGTCAGGATTAAGCAAAGGAATATAGTTATAATAATATGTTTGATAGTATGTATTATAACCTTCATTGAATGTTCCGCCATTAGCCTTAAAATTAATATAATACCTATTAGCAGACCAATGGGCATAATATGTTGTTGCTTCAGCATTTTTAAAAACTGTGGCTGAAGTAACCTTATAATCATCTAAATCTGTTTCATCATAATAATCATCAAAGTATCCATTAGTATCAGGTTCTGTGTACCAACCAACAAATGTAAATCCATCTATTTTAGGTTCTGACGGAAGCTTTAAATTTTCGCCATATGTCTGAATATAAGAAATAGAATCCTCGCCTTCTATAGTAGGATAAATTGTATCATCATATTCGTCAGCATAAGTAGTTCCGTAATTATTTACATATTTAAAACTAGGATCATATGTAACTTTATATGTCTTGGCAGTCCAATGAGCGTAGTAGATTGTTTCAACTTCATCGAAAAAATACACCTCTGCCTCTGTAACTTTTGCTCCACCATTAGGCTCAGTAAACCAGCCTTCAAAAGTATAACCGGTTCTGGTTGGATCAGTTTCAGGGAACTCTACTGCTTCACCGTATGCTCCTCCATCAACACCGCAATATGAATTCTCTTCACCGTCATCATAATTCAAATCAAAATATACAACATAGTCTCCTTCTTCCCACCATGCGTAATATGTTGTATCAGCTGTATTTTCAAATACAGTATTAGCTGTAACTCTTGTTGCATTTGCTGTACCTTCTGCAGCTGTAAACCATCCTTCAAATGTATATCCTTCTCTTGAAGGTTTTGAAGGAACATTTAATTTTTCACCATAAACCTGATCAGTATATACAACAGTTTCATAGCCGCCACTTTCTGTGACATCATCTTCACCTTCAAATGTACCACCGTAAGCATTAAAGGTAACACTATATTCAATAGCAGTCCAATGTGCATAGAAAATTATAGTTCCATCAATATATGTTGCACTTGTAACTTTTGTTCCACCATTAGGTCCTGTATACCAACCATCAAATTTATAACCTGTTCTGGTTGGATCAGTTTCAGGGAAAGTAATGGGATTTCCGCATGCACCTGTCAAAGTAGTTGCACCGGAACCATCGTTAAAATCAAAAATTGCAGTACACGTATTAGCAGTCCACTGTGCATAATATGTTGTTGAGCTAGTATTAGAATACACAGTAGAATTTGTAACCTGATCACCACCACTTGTAGCTGTAAACCAACCATTGAATACATAGCCTTCTCTGACAGGAGTACTTGGTAAATCAAGATAATCATCATATGCCTGCTGCTTTTGGGTGGTTGTTGTCGTAGTTCCGTCTATTACACCACCATTAGCATTGTAAGTAACAGTGTATGTATTAGCTTCCCAATGCGCATAAAGAACCACCTTAGTTAAATCAGCGGAAGCTTCATAAATCCACTTGCCATCAGAATCCCAATACAGACCTGTATTATATGTTCCTCCGGAATTATATACCATATTTCCGTCTGTGGCAGCATCAAACCAACCCAAAAATGTGTAGCCGGTTCTTGTAGGATTATTACCTGCCATAGAACTATAACGTGTTGTGCCAGCAGTAGTTACAACGTAATAACACTCATCAAGCTTCGCATAATCTACATGCTCAAAATTACCACACGCCGCCAACGAACCACCGTTTGGATTAAACAATAGGTTAGTATTATTGGCTTCGGCGGTTGCCGACGCCTTCTTAACCGTACTTCCACCACCCGGTGTTTGAACAGGCACCGCTGTTACAATCATTGCTGTCGCTAAAAGCGCAGTCAATACCCTTTTCACAAGGGGGGTCATTTTAAATCGTGCTTCTTTCAAATTACATACCTCCTTTTTTTAAAAAGAATACTCGTGTACAGTTGTGGAAAATAAGGGAAAAAGAATAATATCCAAGAAAAACAGAATAAAAGAATAAAAAAAACATAAGAATAGCAACACTATATATAAATTAAAACATATCAAATTAAAAATTATCTGAATTAAAACATATCAAATTAAAAATCATCTTAATCAAAACAATTTTAAAAGCCGGTCCGTACGCAGCGTAAGCTAAAAACTAGTCATTCATTCTTTTTCATTTTCATTCTTTTTTATTATTTTCACAACGAATGGATAGACCTTGTTTTCGCTCTAAATCGAAAAACAAAATCATATCAATTTATAGTTACGGAACCGATTTTAATCGGTTCTTTTAGCCTACAGCGTAAACAATATGATTAATTTGAACATTTTTGGATAAACATAAGACATTTTAGGGTGCAAAAACCAACTATAGAAAACCTAAACTCCTGTTAAATCACAACTCTCCGCCCATTTTTTTTATGTAATATTCAACAAAAAGGTTTCCATAGTCACTCCTAAAACAAAAAGCAACTAGTACAAGTCCCCCTTAAAACGCCTGTTATCCAACTCATTATTAAATTGTTACGTGATGTAAGCTACCACTCCTCAAACTGATAGGGACATTTTATCATAATTGTCTCTAAAAGTAAACTTTTTTTTAAAAATGTTTGAACAGATTATGTCATCCCATATGTGACATTTGTCACACCCTAAAAATCCGCAAATTGTGACAACCGACACTAACACCTCTCACAAAAGTACGCTATAATAAGACCATGTTAACAAACAGTTAGCAAACATAAGCCAAGAATTGATAAAATCCAACAAAACACTGCATGTTAACAAATAAGAATATAGGAGGATGAAACTATGAATCCAAATACAGATAAAAACTATTTTAATAATTATAATAGCAATAATAATATTTCAAATAACACTAACTACAACAGGGCTCCTCAGTCGAATCCAAATAACACTAACTACAACAGGGCTCCTCAGTCGAATCCAAATAACGCTAACTACAACAGGGTTCCTCAGTCGAATCCAAATAACGCTAACTACAACAGGGTTCCTCAGTCGAACTCACAATTCTCCTCAACTTCCATCTTGATGGTACTTGG
>JAILOA010000229.1 GCA_024691065.1 Lachnospiraceae bacterium
TCCGCTACCTCACCGTAGCGCTTGACAAGGACGCTATCGCATACGCTGAGCACCGTCGTCAGGTCAACAATCCCCCGTCTCTACGCTGTGAATGCGTAGGCGGGGGATTTCTATTACTGAATTAAATATGATTAAAAATCCATTCCAACAAGTCATCATAGACCTTTTCTCTGTCTAATTCGAATAATAATTCATGTCTGTCAGCTTCATAAAGAGTCATCTTTAAATCCTTAATACCTGCTGAGTTATATAAATCATATACCTTCCTTACACCCTTACCCATATCTCCTACCGGATCCATATCTCCGGAAACAAGAATCATAGGTAAATCCTTTGGAATCAAATCTATATATTTTTCGGTTTCGGTAAAGAGAACCGTGGATACCAGACCGTAAAAACCGTTGACTGTGAACTGGAAATTACTCTTTTCATCAGCCATATGAAGCTTAACTATATCCACATCCTTGGTGCAAAAATTTCTGGTAACATCCTTACCGCTCATATCATATTTTAAATATGAACCTGAGAAAGTAAGCGCCTGACAAAGATTACTCCTATAATGTCCGCCATACTCCTTAATAAGCTTTTTGATAAGCACCAATCCGCTCCTGCATCTGAATTTATCAACATATCCCGTTCCCATAATTATTGCTCCGGCCAGGCCGTCTCCGTGAGAACTTAGATACCTTCTTAAAAGATACGAACCCATACTATGACCAAACATAAAATAAGGAACATCCCTTAGTTCCGCAGAAGCATATTTTCTAACCATATGAATATCTCTGATAAGCACATTTCCGGGATTGTTATCTGCAAAAAAGCCATAATCTTCCTTGCTTACAATAGAATCTCCATGTCCTAACTGATCATGTCCTATAACCATAATCCCGTAATTAGTAAGAAACTCGGCAAAATCCTTATATCTCATGATATGCTCAGTCATTCCATGGACAATTTGAATACAAGCCTTGTATTCTCCATTGTCAGGAAGAAACTTCACACCATGAATTGTAGTTCTTTCATCAGATGATTCAAAATAAAAGTCAACAGTAAGCATACATCCTCCTTATAACCAAATAAGTAATAATCCTTTAAGACCACTCTGACCCAATAAAGCAAACCTAAATGAAGCACAAATATATCCTGTACATTAACGAATAATTACAATCTAATTTCATTGTACCATTGAGGATTTATAAACCTTTCCCTGATTTCCAACATAGATAAAGGTTTATCAAATACAAAGCCTTGTATTAATTTGCATCCTATTTTCTTCAGGAACATAACCTCTCTGTCAGTTTCCACCCCTTCTATGACTACTTCCTTACCAAGCTCCGTTAAAAGTCCTACGAGCCACTTAAGTATAATCTGGGTATTAGGCTTGTCAATTTCCAGGGCAAAAACCCTGTCAAGCTTGACCATCGTAGATTCAGCCTTGCCAATTAATGTAAGCGAAGAATGACCCTTACCGAAATTATCTACGGCAACATTAAAGCCATATTCCATAAGTCTTATATATGAATTATGCATAACCGCATAATCCTCTTCAAGATTTGCCTCGGACATCTCTATCTCTACCCATCCCGGATTCACACCGTATTTTTCAACCACATCTATGACTCTATCGACAAAATATACATCTGTTAGATGTCTGTGTGAAAAATTAACCGAAATAATCGGAGGTTCCAACCCCTCGTGCCTCCAGAAATTAATGTCTTTGCATACCTTGTCCAAAACATAAAAATCAAGTCTCGATACAATATCATTAACCTCTAAAACCGGCAAAAACTTATCAGGATATATGGTTTCCCCGTCAAACTCAATTCTTGAAAGTGCCTCGACACTCCTGATGGAATTATCGGTAATATCAATAACCGGCTGATATACAACCTCAACCTTATTATCCAATATTAACTTAGGAAAATCCTTTGCAAATTTTCTCTTAAATAAATCTCCCTCAAGCATTCTGTCATTAAACCAGACAATATCACTGGTGCCAATCTTTCTTGCATAGCTAAGCGCAGCGGCAGCACCATTAATAACGGTATTCATATCATCGTTCTGGTCAATCTTCTTTAAGCCCATTCTTACCAATACGGGAAACTCATAAGGATTATCTCCAAAATCCACCTGTATAACCATTTTATTAAAGAGCTTTATAAAATCATCCATTCTCTCTTTAAATATAACAGCCACAAAATTATCTCCACCGAGTCTTGCAAAGATTTCATCATCCTTCAGGAAGTTGAATACATTTTTACACATCTTCACTATGTATTCGTCACCGTAACGACTTCCTACAACCTGATTGATGTATTTAAGATTTTTTATATTCAGAAAAACAGCATCATAATGCACCAGCTGCCCCTTCATCGTAAGGAGACTTCCCCGACGGAATAATTCTCTGGTAATCATTGCTCCTGTCATACTATCATGAGTTGTTGCCTTAAAAACAGTATCCTTAAGACGGGCCAGATCAAAGTAAGACTGCATCAGCTTTGAAAAAAGCACAATCTCATCTTTCTCACCTTCAGTCCATGCACGGTTCATACGGCAGTTTATATGATGAACCACAAGTCCCGTAGAACCTATTACATACTCACGTGTAACAGTATCGGAACCAACTTTACCGGAATTATACAATTCTATATTTTCTTCTTTGTTATAATTATTATATATGGATAAAGGCTTAATAAACTTTATCCAGTATTTACCGATAGACAGCTTTTCGGCTATATCCTCGATATTAGATTCCACAACTGATATGAAATCGTAGATATCCATATGCTCATTCGGACAGATGATATCTAAAAATTCAAGAAGTGTTTCCTGATAATTAATATTGTTCATTTCATCAACCTTTTGCAGAAATAACAACGTCAGCCAATGCATCTAATTCCTCTTCATTAGCCTTTGACATTGTAGTTTTAATAGTTATCTTATCTCCGATAATTTCAACATTCTTAAGAGGTTCCATAATCTTTTCCATAGTCTTATATGCCGAAGGTGCCCATGTACCGTTTTCCACCAAAGCTACCTTACGGTTGCAATAATTCTTGGCTACAAGATGATGTAAGAAACTCTCCATCGGTGGGAATACACCTGCATCATATGAGCTTGAGAAAAGTACCATTCTATCATAACGGAAGGCATCCTCTATAACCTCTGCGACATCAGATCTTGAAATTTCAGTGAGAACTACTTTCTCTTCGCCCTTTTCTTCAAGTTTCTTTGCAAAATACTCTGCTGCCTTTGCGGTATTACCGTGAATTGATGCATAGGCAACAAGTACACCTGTATCTTCAGGTTTATATGAACTCCAGGTATCATATAAACCAACATAATAACCTAAATCCTCATCAAGTACCGGACCATGAAGTGAACATATAGCCTGGATATCCAAACCACCGATCTTTTTAAGAAGTGCCTGAACCTGATTACCGTATTTACCAACTATATTAAAATAATATCTTCTGGCTTCACATGCCCAATCATATGTAGTCTGGTCAACACCGAACTTACCGAAAGCATCTGCTCCGAAGAAAATCTTTTCCTCAGGGTTATAGCTCATCATAACCTCCGGCCAATGTACCATCGGAGCTGTATAGAATGTAAGTGAATGAGCACCGAACTCGAGTGTTTCCTTATCCTTAACTGTTACATATAATGCTGACAAATCCTCATCAAAAAATTGAGGAAGAAGCTTGAATGTCATCGGATTACCAATAAGCTTCATCTCAGGATAAAGCTCATGAAGCTTTAATATACCTGCTGAATGGTCTGGCTCTAAATGATGAATTATAAGAAAATCCGGTTTTTTATCACCAAGTTCTTTTTGAACATTTGAAAGCCATGTATCTATCGCTCTTTGATCAACTGTATCAAAAATTACGATCTTCTCATCAAATAAAATATAGGAATTATAAAGCATTCCCTCCGGTACAGGATATTGACTTTCAAATAAATCTATAGTCTCATCTGCAACGCCAACATACTTAAAAGAATTTGATTTTAACATTTTTTCCTCACAATCCGGAGCAGCGGGTAATATTTTATATAAAATTATCATATACATTCCGGGCTTTAACCGGTCTTATAAGGTAAAACCGGAAATATTCCCGCGAATAATCTGCTATACTGCTCCCAAAATAGCAAATCGTAATGTATTACAATAATGATAACTTTAAAATCAATTAGTGTCAATTAGAAAAGTCCGGTAATATTTCCGTCCTTATTAACGTCTATTCCTTCAGCCGCCGGTACCTTAGGAAGTCCCGGCATAGTCATGATATTACCTGTAAGCACTACTATAAAGCCTGCTCCGGCACTGACATATACATCACGGATGGTCACCGTAAATCCTTCAGGTCTTCCGATAAGTGATGGATTATCAGATAATGAATACTGTGTCTTTGCCATACATACAGGTACCTCTGAAAAACCAAGCTCCTCTAAATGCTTAATTTCAGAAAGAACTGCCGGTGAAAAGCTGACATCAGCAGCACCATATATTTCCTTAGCTACCTTTTCAATTTTATCCTTAATGGAATCCTTTAAATCATAAAGTGGCTTAAAGTTTGATTCCTTCTCTTCCAAAGTCTTGATAACCTTATCAGCAAGCTCCATACCGCCTTCGCCGCCTTTTTCCCAAACCTCGGAAAGTGCGAATTCGCAGCCTCTCTTCTCACAGAAATCTCTTACATATTCAAG
>JAILOA010000232.1 GCA_024691065.1 Lachnospiraceae bacterium
AAATCCCGAGAAGGCGGAAAGCTTTAAACAGGAATTTGGTTTTGAAAAAGCTTATGGAAGCTATGAAGAGCTTCTGGCAGATAAGGATGTGCAGGCGGTTTATATCCCGCTGCCGAATGACCTCCATGTAAAGTGGGTTAATGAGGCCTTAAATGCAGGTAAACACGTGATTTGCGAAAAGCCGATTGGCCTAAATTCCGGCGAAATCAGGGAAATGTTTGATACAGCTAAGAAAAACGGGGTATTTCTGATGGAAGCATATGCCTATCTTCATAGTCCGTATGTGAAAAGTCTGAAAAAGGATATCGCAGACGGAGTGATAGGTGATGTCGAATACATTGAAACGGCCTTTGTAACACAGGGCTACAAGGAGGACATCAGACTTTATAAGGAGCACGGAGGCGGTGCTATGTATGACCTCGGCTGCTACTGCACGACGATGATTATGTCCCTCGTGGATTCCGAGCCTGAATTTGTAAATGCATGCGCCGAGTTCACGGACCTTGGCGTGGATTCGATGACATCCGCTATATTGCGGTTCAAAAATGGTGTTAGAGCTATGTTTAACGTTGGAATGGTGCTCGGCAAGGATACCGATGCACGTTATGACAATCTTTACATTTACGGAAGCAAAGGTTTCATCAAGTCAGAGATAGCATATAATCAGCCGGGAGATGCGAGCTACAGGATATTCACTGAGAATGGTATTATCGAAAGAAAAGTCAGTATGCCGCAAAACTATTCACTGGAAATTACCCAGATGTGCAAGTGTATAAAAGGAGAAGCCACACCGTATATAACAGAGGAATTTTCATTAAAAAATGCAGCGCTTATGGAGCGGATATTTGAAAAAATTGGATATTAAAAAGTAGCGCTTATGGAGCGGATATTTGATAAAATTGGATATTAAAAAGTAGCGCTTATGGAGCGGATATTTAATAAAATCGAATATTAAAAAGTAGCGCTTATGGAGCGGATATTTAATAAAATCGAATATTAAAAAAGTAACTCTTATAGCGCTGATATTTAATAGACATTGGTTGCAAAATAACAACATTATTCAGCATAAAAATAACAACATAATGTAGAGACTAATAATAAAGCATTAATAATTGTTAAAATGTAGCACTAAACGGGTTGTTATTTATAAAATTCAAGTCTCGCTTTCGAGACTTAGCGCGAGATCGCTCGTCAGCTTTAGCTGAGATATAAAATATACAAATAAATAAATTTCGAAAGGAGAAGGAAATGCAGAAAATCAATATAGCAAACGGACCGGAGGATGTCTCCCGAATAATTCTCGGATGTATGAGAATGCCCGCATTAAATGCAGAGGATGCGGCAAAAATGCTTGAAACCGCAGTTTCACTTGGCATCAATTTTTTTGATCATGCAACATGCTACGGAGCAGGCGAGGCGGAAACAAGATTCGGAGAAGCCATCGCACTTACAGATATTAAACGTGAAGACATAATAGTTCAGTCAAAGTGCGGAATCAGGCCGGAAATGCAGATATTTGACTGGAGAAAATCATACATAATAGAGAGTGTCGATGAAATATTAAAGAGACTTAAGATGGAATATTTAGACATACTTCTTTTACACAGACCGGACCTTTTATTTGATCCGGAAGAGGTTGCGGATGCCTTCAATGAACTTGAAGCCGCAGGAAAAGTAAGGCATTTCGGTGTGAGTAACACCATGCCTATGCAGATAGAGCTCTTGAAAAAATATGTAAAGCAACCGATTAATATCAATCAGCTGCAGCTTTCTCTTGAGCAGTCACAGCTTATTGATCAGGACCTTTATATGAATAATAAGACCACGGATATGTCAGTGATGCGCGACGGCGGAGCCCTTGATTACTGCCGCCTGAATGATATCACAATCCAGGCCTGGTCGCCACTGCAGTACGGCATGTTCAAAGGAATGTTTATTGATAATCCGGAATTTCCGGAATTAAACAAGGTTCTCGGGGAATTAGCAGAGCAGTACAATGTTACGAAGGCCGCCATCGCAATCGCGTGGATTCTTCGTCATCCGGCAAAAATCCAGGTAATAGCTGGTACAATGAATCCGGTACATTTAAAAGAAATGGCAGAAGCAGATAAGATCTGGCTTACACATGAAGAATGGTACAAGTTGTACCTGGCTTCCGGAAAATTCTTACCGTAAAACCAAATTGTATTTAAGATATTTTTATACGGCATCCGTGCGTGTTTCGGTTGAAAACATACACGGGTGCTTTCTTTTTGACTCCGATGAGAGAAATATATAACGGTCTTTAAGAAGTGAAGAGGATTAAAAAATGTCTGCTTTAGAATTTCTTTTTTTCTGTAAAAATTGACATAACACATAAAAAATAGTAAAATTCTACATATATTTGTATCGGGTAGAGAGTTCTAATAAATATTGATATTGAACCGAAGAATATAAAATGAAAGTGAATTATGATGCAGGGCCGGCAACAATATAAGGGAGAAAAAATACAAGTAAACAAGCATACAAATATATAAGTGTACTTGTATATTGGGGAGATGATAAAACAAATAATCAGAGACCGGTGATAAAATGAAGGAGAATCATATGGAAAAAACCAAGTCACAAAGACTATATGAAATAAGCATTAATACAGTAAAAATCTTACTGTTTTTTTGGCTTGCCTTTAATGTAGTTATATACGTATATTACGGTATTATAAATAAAAGTGATCCGATAGAAAATGAACCGGTTATCTTTGTGAAAGACTGGAATGTGAAAAATGAGGACAACAATAATCAGATTATCAGTTCGACACTTCCACAGGGAATAAAAAGTTGTGAATACATTTTCTTTGATACACGTAAGGACGTGTCTGTATACATAAACGGCGAGCTTAGAAAGGATTTTGTCGAAGAAAGGGATGTTAATATACCGGGCGGTGCATCTAAAAGATTTATGATGTTAGTTCCGTTGACGGAGGCCGATTCGGGGGCTGAGATTGTAATAGAACGAAAAACCATACTTGATTATGACAGAAATATTCCGGAAATCTTTATCAGCACACGCGCCGGAGGAGTAAGCTATCTGCTGAAGGTAAACGGAGTTTCGGTTGTGCTGTCTTTCATAGTCCTGATTTTTTCATTTGTATCCTTTGTTGTAAGTATAGGACTC
>JAILOA010000271.1 GCA_024691065.1 Lachnospiraceae bacterium
CCGCAAAACTTACAAGTAATATAATTCCGCATATTCTTGAAATCATACCCACGTTATCAAGCATATCTGATTTAAATAGCGATGGATCCAGGAATACCTTATATCCGGACATTGTAAGGATGAGTATTATTACGCCTATTGAGATTGGTGTATCCCTTTTGAGAATTACTTCATCCATTGGGACCGGATGCAGGAATGCACAGATTCCCAAAACCATCAAAATATTAAATATATTCGAACCAATGACATTGCTTATAGCTATTTCATTTGAGCCCATAAGCGCGGCTGAAGTACTGACCGCAAGCTCAGGAGCACTTGTTCCCATCGCAACAACGGTAAGTCCGACGATAACCCCCGGAACCTTAAAATTCTTGGCCAATGCAGCGCTTCCGTCTACGAAAAAATCCGCACCTTTTATAAGACATAAAAAGCCAACTATTAAAAGTAATATATAAAATAAGGCTGTCAAATAGTATACCTCCCTCTTTAACAATATAAAAGGTATTATCTATTATTTAAGCTTTAATGTCAACATATCAATTTTAATTTCTGTAAGATACATTTCTTTATCCTCCGACTTCACTCCTATCTCGCTGCCTCAATTCTATTACGTTTTCATTCCTTACAACTCATCGTTATAACTTTTTTCTTGTATCTTTTCTTTATTTATGTTATGATTCTGAATAGGTAGTTGTTCGTTTATTTCCTAGAGATTCGATAATTGAACGTATCCGTGAAAAAAAACATGAATCTCGTACCAGGTCTTCTTGACAAGAAGGCTCATTTTGTCGAGCTGTTTTCGGACAAATACTCTTAAACTAAAATTAAAAATATCAATAAATAATCTATGAAAGGAACATTTTTTTAAAATGGACATTGAAAAATTAGCACTGCTTAAGCAGAATTTTATCAGAATTTTCGGGGACGGTGGCGATATTCGTTGCTACTTCGCTCCGGGACGTGTAAATCTTATAGGTGAACATACCGATTACAACGGTGGTCATGTATTCCCATGTGCCCTTACCATCGGTACTTACGGAGTTGCCAGAAAGAGAAATGATAACAAGCTCCGTTTCTACTCAGTTAATTTTAACAAGCTCGGAATTCTTGAAACCGATCTTAACCATCTTGAAAATGAGAAACGCCTCGGTTGGGTTAATTATCCTCTCGGTGTAATCTGGGCTATGGATGAAAGAGGAAAGACTCCGGATTGCGGTTTGGATGTTATGGTCCTTGGAACCATTCCTAATGGATCGGGACTTTCTTCATCAGCTTCAATCGAAGTTATTATGGGATTCATTATGAATGATATGTTTGATTTCGGATTTACAAATAAGGAACTGGCTCTCATCGGTCAGTATTCCGAGAATAACTTCAATGGTGTTAACTGCGGTATTATGGATCAGTTCGCAATTGCCATGGGTAAAGAGGACAATGCAATCTTCCTCGATACTGCTACACTTGAATTCGAATATGCCCCGGTTAAGCTGGAAGGAATGAAAATTGTTATCGCCTGCTCCAATAAGAAGCGTGGCCTTGGCGATTCTAAATATAACGAGCGCCGTGCACAATGCGAGGAGGCTCTTGCAAATCTCCAGAAAAAACTTGATATCAAGTCTCTTGGCGAGCTCGACGAAGCTACATTTGAAGAAAACATTGGTCTCATCACCGATCCGGTTAACAGACAGCGCGCAAAACATGCTGTTTACGAGAATCAGAGAACTATTAAAGCCGTTGAGGCCCTTAAAAATAATGACATCGAAACATTTGGAAAGCTTATGAATGAATCTCATGTCTCACTTCGCGATGATTATGAGGTTACAGGTAAGGAGCTTGATGCGCTTGTGGAAGCATCCTGGGAGCAGCGTGGAGTAATCGGTTCAAGAATGACCGGTGCAGGCTTTGGTGGCTGTACAGTAAGCATTGTAAATGAAGACGACGTTGAACTCTTTGTAGAGCGTGTAAGCAAGGATTATAAAGAGAAAATCGGATACAAAGCTGATTTCTATGTTGTTTCAATCGGAGA
>JAILOA010000291.1 GCA_024691065.1 Lachnospiraceae bacterium
GTTTAATAATCGTGACTATATCGCAATTACAGCTCGTATGGAATACAAATACCGCAAGGAGTACGGCGAGGCCGGACCTGTATTTTATGCAGACAAGGTTGAATTGGCAGAAAGACCTGATGATGATTTGGTTTATTTTAACTAATAAAGTAATTGCCGGCTTTTTTGAAAAACTTATATTCGAAAAATGACAGATAGCGGACGATGCTAAAAGACAGTCATATCTATTTTAAGTCAAAGAATAGACATAGTTGTTTGAAAATAAAAGACAGTCATATCTATTTTAAATCAAAGGATAGACATAGTTGTTTGAAAAATAAAAGACAGTCATTGCCGGATTGAAAATAATTAAAAATATTTATAAAAATTATAGAAAAATATTTAAATAAATATCCTCTGCAGCTTAGTAATTATGGGCTTGCAGGGGATATACTTTATCTAAGAAAAAAAGGAAATTAAGATGAAAATATTTGAAACACATGCACATTACGAGGACGAAGCATTTGATAATGACCGTGAGGAATTATTGCAGGAAATTCACGACAACGATGTAGAAATAATTGTAAATATAGGTACAAATGTAGCGCTCAGTGAGGAAAGTATTGAACTTGCGAAAACCTACGATTTTATTTATGCTGCGGTCGGAATTCATCCGGAGTACCCTGAGGAGGGACTCATAGGAGAAAACATTGAAAAAATCGAAAAGATGCTGGATTATGAAAAGACGGTTGCAATCGGTGAAATCGGTCTGGATTATCATTATGAAAATACTGATGAAATAAAGAAAATGCAGAAGGAAACTTTTAGGGCGCAGCTCGACCTGGCGGTTAAATATGGTTTTCCGATAGTGGTGCATTCCAGGGATGCAACTCAGGATACCCTTGATATAATTAAAGAGTATTACGGGAAGAATTCTCATAATAAACTTGCTTGTCCCGGTGTAATTCATTGTTTTTCGGCCTCAGAGGAAATAGCCAAAGAATACGTCAAAATGGGCTTTATGATAGGAATCGGTGGAGCATGTACCTGGAAAAAAGCCAACAGGCTTAAAAGGGTTATTGAGAATACTCCGCTTCAAAATATAATTCTTGAGACCGATTGCCCTTACCAGACACCGGAGCCGCATAGAGGTAAAAGAAATTCATCGCTGTATTTACATTTTGTTTGTGAGAAAATAGCTGAAATTCTCGGGCTCGATCCGGAAGAAGTAGCAAAGGTAACTTTTGAAAATTCTATGAGGATGTATTCCAAAATAGGGGAGTAAAGACTGTATAAGCCTTTCCCTGATTTAACTTTGTCGGAGTATAAGCTCTGACTGAGTTAAAAGCTCAGTTTTAAATCCGTTTAGGGATATTCATTAAAATCAAGTGAAATCATTATTTACAGTGCGTTCATGCATATTAAGAATCGCTTTCTTTCTCAAATATACCTTAAATTAAAGCAAGTTATAGTCGACAAAAACCTTAAAATATGGTAAAATAGTCATAATTATGATGGTATCAAAAATAAGTTCGTGAAAATCTATGAGAAAGGAGGGAAAAATGAAAATATTATATTATGACTATTGTGCGTTTGTGATTATATTTATATTGATTATTTCCATCCTTTTAAAAAGAATGGTGCACGGTACTTTGAACAGGTTTTATTTTTCACTCCTTATTATATCCATGCTTTCAACTTGTATGGATATAATGGCAGTAAGTTATGATAATATCGGAGCGGGGAATATTACAAGAAAATATATATACCATTCTGCGTATTTGTTGTTTCATTTTTTAACTACACCAATGTATGTATTGTATGTTACGGCATTGACGGACACCTGGATGAGAGGGAAGCTTATAAGTGCGCGAAGGATAATATTTAGCATTCCTATTGTGGTTGTTCTTGTTTTTCTGATAACCAATTTTAAGTATGGGGTTTTATTTTATTTTGATAGCAATGACGTATATGCCAGAGGTTCGGCTTTTAAAATACTATATATAGGTACGGCATTATATTCTTTATATGGTATTGTTAAGCTTTTAAGATATAGGAACAGGTTTGAGAATCTGAGAATTATTTCTATGCTATCAGGTATCCTGTTTATGATAATTGCGACTGTCATTCAATTTTTCTTTCCAAATGCTTTGCTGGAAAATTTTGCAAGCTCCTGCGGTTTACTTTTTATCATGCTTATGGTTCAAAGGCCGGATGTTATGAATGATGAGGTTACGGGGCTTCTCACGATCAATACATTTTTGGATTATATCAACAGAAGCTTTTATGCAGATATACATAAATCAATTATAGTAATTAAGATTACAAATCATGATGCCCTTCAGGGTGTATTGGGATTTGATAATACCAAGATGCTTTTACGATCGGTGGCTTTAAGAATCGAGCATACAAAGGCCGATAAGGGTAAAGGCGAAGAGGTCTTTTATCTTGAAAATGGAATATTTGCAATTATTATGGGAAGATCATCAGAAGTTGAAGATGTTTATAAGCTTGGAAATCATTTAAATTCCGTTCTGCAAAATCCGTTTAATATTGATAATTTAGATATTAATATTCAGGCAATTGTATGTACGGCAAACTGTCCGGGAGATTTTGAAGACGTAGAGATGCTCTTTTCATTTATAAAAGAATTGGGTATGAATGATTATACCGGAACTCTTATGTTTGCAAGTGAGAAATTTAACAGAGAAAAATATAACCTCATGAAGGAAATGGATTCGATAATTGAGAATGCATTGGTTGAAAAGAGATTTATGGTTTATTATCAGCCTATTTACAATACAAAGGAAAGGAAATACAGATCTGCGGAGGCTCTGCTCCGTCTAAAGAATGATAAATACGGTTTTGTTTCACCGGAATTGTTTATCAGAGCTGCGGAAAAAAGCGGTGCCATTCACAGAATCGACCATTATGTTTTGGAAGAGGTTTGCAGGTTTATGTCTTCGGAAGAGTTCAAAAAATCCGATATGGAATATGTGGAAGTTAACTTATCCGTAGTAGAATGTATGCAAACCAATCTTATTTCGAAGATATTGCCGATTATCGACAGATATGATGTCGGGGTTGAAAATTTAAATCTCGAAATTACGGAAACTGCGATGGGTGATATGCAAAGTATCATACATGAAAATATCAATGCATTGCATGAATACGGGCTTAAATTTTCTTTGGATGATTTCGGAACGGGGTATTCCAATATGAAAAGAATTGCTTCATTGCCATTCAGTCTCATAAAAATCGATAAGAGTATGTCAACCACGGTATCCAATCCAAGGATGAAATGCATACTGGAAAATACTATTAAGATGATTAAGGAACTTAATATGAAGATAGTTGTCGAAGGTATAGAAACCAGGGAGCTTGCGGATTATTTTGCAAACCTCGGTTGCGACTATATTCAAGGTTATTATTATGCAAGGCCGATGGC
>JAILOA010000308.1 GCA_024691065.1 Lachnospiraceae bacterium
CAGATGAGATAAATAATCCATACGTGGTAAAAGTAGCTGTGTAAAAAGCAGTATTGGTGTTATGGACGCACCCTGAATCTACGGAGCGACAGCTCCGCACATCAGATGCTCTGGCAATTCAATTGCCGAGTAGTTCACGGAATTCGGTCAAAATGATTGCATTTATTTTTTATGTGTGATATACTCCCACTGAAAAAAATCCATACGGATTTTCCAAACGCAGACGTTATACGAGGTGAAAATTTTAAAAAATCCCACACGGATTTTTAAATGCAGACGTTATATACGAGATGAAAATCAAAAAAATCCATACGGATTTTCCAAACGCAGACGTTATACATGAGATGAAAAGAGGTATATTATGAGATTGAAAAAAATAGGAAAGATACTTTTGGTAGCAGGAATGTGTATTACACTCTCGGCAACAATGATTGCCTGCTCAAAGAAGGATGATTCTTCAAGTGAGAAGGAGGCAGCACAGGAAACAGTTGAGCCTACTGAAGAGGCTTCTTCAGAGGAAGATACAAGCAGTGAGGAGGAAGAGACAGAGGAGCCTGAGGAGACTACCGCAATCGAGGAAACACCTACTCCGGCGCCTACAGAGACTGCGACAACTGATCCTGAGGTTACTACCGAAGAGGATGCTGCTAACGATAACAGTGGCAAGAATAAGATAAACCAAAAAGGTGAGGACATGTATGCCGGATCATATTCGGATAATGTAGCGGGAAGAAGTCTTATTACCATAGTTAATGATGGAAAGAACAGCTATTCAGTTGATATTTCATGGCCGAACAGTGCTGCAGAGGTTTATTACTGGCATTTCAGCGGTGAGTTTGACGGAAGAGGTTGTCTCACCTACAATAATTGCACAAAGAGATCTGTAACCTACAATGAAGATGGTTCTATCGGAGAGGACAAGACAGAGTACTCAGACGGAACCGGTTACATTAAAATGAATGATGAGGGACTTAGCTGGAGCGATGACCAGGATCATACAGCTGACGACACAAGCTTCATTAAGGTAGAAGAGGAATAAATCGGGCGGATGGCTGATGTGACTGATTTCTGATGGATGAACTTGGTGACGGTTAATTACAGCCGGATGGATGATTTGATTGATTTCTGATGGATGAACTTGGTAACGGTTAATTACGGGCGGATGGCTGATGTGACTGATTTCTGATGGATGAACTTGGTGACGGTTAATTACAGCCGGATGATTATAGTTTGATTTATATATTTATAAGTGAATTTAATAAGCTGCATTTTCGGAGAGAAATCTCCGGGGTGCAGCTTTTTTGTAATTGCAGGAGTAAGCCGGTTGGAGAATCATTTTAATTATTTGAAGTTGCCGTATGTATGAATTGGAATTATATACTTTGACTGCTTGGTTATTGTCTGAGTCTGTATGGTATGTGGATTGTATTTGTTTTGTAATTGCAGGAGTAAGCCGGTTGGAGAATTTTGGAATTTGTTTGAATTTGCCCGGGAAGTTACATTTACAGCTTGAATGTTTTGCTAAAGTGCTAAATTTTAAGGTTGTAATAAACAAAATAAAGTGTTAAAATATAAGTACTTTTTATTGAGATTTTGGTTTTGATTTAACGAGAAAAGTATTTATATAATCGTAAGGGGGTTCTTCTATGAACTATCACATTGGAAGTAGTCATGTAAGCAGTGATATAAGGGCTACAGTTGGAGAGGCATGTGCGGGATTTAATGATCCTAAGTTAATTCTATTTTGGTCTCCGGTTGACCATTTTGAGGAATATGCAAGGGAAATAAAGCAAAGATTTCCAAGGTCTATAAGTATGGGTGCTACATGTATTATGAGTATCAATAATAAGGGGGCTTCCAAGAATGAGCTTCTTTGTGTAGGTATTGAGAGTGGTATTACATGTGCGGCTGATGTCTTGGATGAAGTCGATAGATTTCCTATAAAATATTCCGACAGAGTTGAAAAATGTGTTAAGGAAGTTGGTAATAACAGGAATACATTATGCCTGGAATTTACCAGTGCTTTTTTATGTGCTGAGGAATCTGTACTTGCAACTCTTAACTCGGTTTTACTTCCGCGAGGAATACCGGTAGTTGGTGGAACGGCCGGTAACAATGCTGTTGAAACCATTACTAAGGTAGCTTTAAATGGTATTGTACGCGAGAGGACATCGGTATTTTGTATCATTCACAATGAAGGTGGAGCGATACATTTTTATAGAGAGAATATATACAAGCCTGTTCCGGGTATGAATGATATGATTGCAACCAGAGTCGATATTAAAAATCGTGTTGTAAAAGAGTATGATCATATACCGGCGGCAGAAGCATTTTCAAGAGCATTAGGTGTTCCGGAAAGCTCGATAGCTACTTATTTTGATACACACCCGTTAGGGCGTGTTGCGGGAGATGAGTTATTTATCACCGCTAATCAGGAGGCCACGAGCGATAGGGGAATGAGCTATCATGCCAGAGTTTATAGCAATACCAGGATGAAGCTTTTGGAGCCGGATGATTATCGACGAGTAAATAAGGAAACTTGTGAGATTATCAAGAAGGAATGTCCTAGTCCGTCATTTGCCATTATGATACATTGTTTGGCCAGAACACTTTTGTTCAATAATGAAGGTTATATGCAGGAGTTTGCGAGGTTGATGGGGTCTGTACTAGGTTCTTATGTTGGGTTTTCGGGATATGGTGAGCAACTAAAGCAGCATCATTTTAATCAAACAGCAATAATGGTAGTGTTTGAGTGATATTATTTGGAGGTTTATATGGGTATTTTTACAAAGATGCTTGGAATAGATGACGTCGATGATAATCGGTATGATGCTTCCTTGATAAATGTAGGCAAGGGTTCGGATGCTGAGATGAAGAAGTATATGGGTCACGGAGTTGACTATCTTCAGGGGCGTTTGGAAAATTATATGGCGGATGAAGTATATCTTACCGAATGTATGGACGTTATCTCCGAGTGTACGAAGAATACTAAGGCAATGCTTAATGTTATATACGATTCATTCAGGGAGAATGATAATAACTACAATGCCTTATATAGATGTGTTCGCGACATTCAGAATTCAACAAAGGATTCTGACAGAAGTATAAATAATGCTGATGAATGTGTTGCTGATCTGACCGATCAGATTGTAACCAGTAAGAATCAGCTGAGAGACATTACAAAGACCTTTGGAAAGCTGGAGGATGATTTTAAAAATATTACCAAGCTTACAAAGGGAATCAATGGTATTTCGCAGAGAACCAACCTGCTTGCGCTTAATGCCAGTATAGAGGCAGCACGTGCGGGTGAATCCGGTAGAGGTTTTGCGGTTGTTGCCGAGCAGATTCGTGAGCTTTCGGAATCTACAAAAGCGATGGTTGCCGGAATCGAAAGCAGTATCGAGGTATTGCATAAGACTCTTGAGAATCTTCAGGAGGAAATCGGTACAACATCGGCTAATATTGAAGAGAATTTAGTGAGCGTAAATGTCCTTGTAAATTCCTTCGAAGAGGTTAAGGATTGCTCTGAGAATACCAGAAATTTCGGTAATGAAATCAATAATACCGTTGATATCACAAAACAGCGAATTAATGAGCTTTACAAGGATACTGATAAGATAACCGAATCCGTAAATCAGATAAACGGAGAGATTGGCAATCTGAATCAGAAGAGTAGTGAGAAGTCCGTTTCGCTTTGTGAAATGATTGATATTATGCAACAGTTCCATAATATTGTCCACGAGTAGGAAGCGGAGATTAAAGGATTTGGGAATTTGATTGGAATTGGATCGGAGATTTGATTGGAAATTTGAGTGGTGGCTTGATTGGAGATTTGATCTTGACCCGATTTGTAATATGATTGTTGGCTTGATTGGGAATCTGATCTTGACCGATTGGAAATTTGATTGGAAATTTGAAAGGTGACCGGATAGGAATCCGATTGGGAATTCGAAAGGTAATCCGATAGGAATCCGATTGGAAATTTGAAGGATAATCCGATAGGAATCTGATTGGAAATTTGATCTGGTGTCTTGATTGGTGATCTGATAGGAATTTGATTGGAAATTTGAAAGGTAATCCGATAGGAATCCGATTGGAAATTTGAAGGATAATCCGATAGGAATTCGATTGGAAATTTGAAAGGTAATCCGATAGGAATCCGATTGGAAATTTGATCTGGTTATACTGTATATTTGTAGTAAGTTGGAGGTTCATATGGATTTAAAACAGAAAGAACTGGAAAAATGTAACAAAAGTGCCTTGACGTGTTATACCATTATGGCATGTTTGATGATTATTTGCTATATCATTGAAGCTATAAGAGGAAGGAGAACCGTAATTTATGTTTTGATTTTTTCTCTTTTAGTTATTTTACCGTCAGCATTATCGGGATTTTTATTTTTGGCACGATCAAAATCAAATGAAAAGATAAAGTATATTTTTGTTATAGGTTTTAATATATTTTATGCTTTTGTATTATATACAACGATTTCAAAAATATCCTTTGTATATGCATTTGTATTTTCTATTTTGGTAATATCATATAATGATTACAAATTGACAGTTATTAACAGTGGCTTAGTTATAATGCTTAATATTATAAATGTAGCCTATAAGATGGCAACTCATAAGTATGTAATTACTGATTCGGCAGATATTGAAATAATGATAGCAAGCGTAGCACTGTTTGCTATGTTTTCTATAGTTTTCAGTCAGGTTATAAATTCAAATTACAGGTTACGCTTTAATATCGTTCGTGAAGAGAAACAGCATAATGACAGGCTTATGAAAGAACTTATGGGAGCTTCTGACAAGCTTCTTTCAGACATCAGTCTTGTATCAGATAAGATGCACCAACTTGAAACATCTACTGCAAAGACTATGACATCCATGGAGAATGTTGCAAACGGTACCAATGATACAGCTGAATCCATACAAATTCAGCTTGAGAAGACAGAAGAAATTTCTTATACAATTCAAGAAGTTGAGAATGCATCCAAGGAAATCGGAGATAAGATATTTACAACACGTGAGGAAGTAAGTAAAGCACAGGAAAATATTGACAGCCTTATGGGTCAGGTTAATGTTTCGGCAGAAGGTAATGTTAATGTTTCTTCAGAGCTTGCTCAATTAAATGAGCATACTACCCAGATGCAGACCATCATTAATATGATTGATGAAATCACAACACAGACAAGCCTTCTTGCTCTTAATGCAAGTATTGAGGCTGCCCGTGCAGGCGAGGCAGGTAAAGGTTTCTCGGTCGTTGCATCGGAAATTTCTAAGCTTGCAACACAGACACAATCTGCTACCGATAACATTACGGAATTAATTGAGAACGTATCTCTGGAGCTTAACAGGGTGGTATCGGTTATCGAAGAGATGATTGAAAACATCAATGCCCAGAATGATGCGGTGGATGCTACAGTAAAGAGCTTCAAGGCTATTAATGAAGCTACCGAGGAAGTATATAATAAGTCAACAGAACTCACAAATCTTATGTCAGGGCTTACGGAATCCAATCATGCGATTATTGAAGGAATTGAGACAATTTCAGCTGCTACCGAAGAGGTTACGGCACATTCGCATGAGACATTCCAAATCAGTGAATTTAACTCAAGCATCACTATGGAGGTTGGTGAAATCATCACCGGACTCAATGATATGGCAAACCAGTTGAATTCGATTAGATGATGAGTATTGTTGTGATGTAAAGCACGATATGAGAAGGCGCGATGGAATAGACCGGGATTGGGTATGCACCCAATCCCGGTTTTTTGGGCTTTTGCGGGGGGTGTAGGGGAAGTAGGTGGGAAGCGAGATGGAGAATAGCCACGTAGTCTAAATTATGTGTTTAAGTAAATTGGCTATTCTCCCAAAGGATAAACTGCTTTGCAGTTTATCCGATGGAAGCTAAAGAACTAAAAAGCACTGGAAAGCGGAAAAGTTCCGAAATCCAGTACTTTTGTGGAAGGCAAGAAGGAGAATAGCCACGGAGTCTAAATTATGAGTCTATGTAAATCGGCTATTCTCCCAAAGGATAAACTGCTTTGCAGTTTATCCGATGGA
>JAILOA010000312.1 GCA_024691065.1 Lachnospiraceae bacterium
TCTTCGAAGGTATACACACAATGTGTATAACCAGTGATTTATCAAAAAAAACAAATCGTAAAAATATATTAACTGTACATAACGACTATAGTGGTGGAAAAACCTATAACTCCCTACACAAAGCCATCTACGACTATAACAATCAAATAAGCAAACCAATTTGCCTGATTTGCTTATATTAAATATACCATCACAGGAGGACATATATGATTAAGAAAATAAATAATAGATTCTATCTATTCACCCAAAATACAGCATTTATCTTTGAAATTTCAAAAACAGGACATTTAGTCCAGATCTATTATGGTGCAAATTTTCTGGAAAATGTAACTAAATCAGAAAAACTACAGGCGACTAACGAATACCCCGTTGATTCAATCGAAAAGCTCCAGGCAATTGACAAAACCCTGGATTATTCAATCGAAAAGCTACAGGCAATTGACAAAACCCTGGATTATTCAATCGAAAAGCATTACAGCGAACCGGGAAACTGCGTATCATATACCAGTAACAATAAGGACTTTCCAATGGAAGACACATGCCTATTAGTCTCCGGACTCGGAAAAGGCGATATCCGAGAACCTATGATAGAATTAATCCTCTCAAATGGACAGCGAACCACTGATTTCATTTATGAGGATTATAAAATAACCGACGAGGCTCCAAGTCATCCCGGTCTTCCCGGCGCCTATAAGGAAAACAACAACTACGAAAAACTCACATTGATACTAACCGATCAGCAACCGTCCACAAATCTTTATATGGAACTCGATTTTACAATCTTCTCAGATACAGATGTAATCACAAGAAACACCCGCCTCATCAACAAATCTGAAACCCCTGTAACAATCGAACGCCTCTTAAGTATGCAGCTTGACCTTGAAAACTGCGGCTACAACTTTACATATTTTACCGGTCGCTGGGCCAGTGAGATGCATAAAAATGTAACAAATCTAAATAACGGATCTATTGTAAATCAATCTCTTGCAGGTGCAACCTCCTCAAGGGCAAATCCACTATGCTTTGTATCCTCTGCTGATGCAAGCAATAACCACGGAGATGTCTATGGATTTAACCTGGTTTACAGTGGCAATCATTACGAAAGCCTTAGTGTAAGCGGTTTTAATAAAACCAGATTCCTAAGTGGCATAAATCCAACCGGATTTTCCTGGCAACTAAATGCCGGCGAAACATTTTCAGCTCCTGAAGCAATAATGACCTATACAAACTGTGGTTTCGACAAGGCCTCATTAAACCTCAAACGCTTTACTTCAGAGCATATCACCCGGGATCCTTGGAAATATAAAGCCCGTCCGATACTGATTAACAGCTGGGAAGCAGCCTACTTTGACATCAACGAAGAAAAACTCCTAAATCTCGCTAAACACGCTTCAAAATTAGGTATAGAGCTTTTCGTTATGGACGACGGATGGTTTGGCGAAAGAAACGATGATACCTCCTCTCTAGGAGACTGGTATGTAAACAAAAGTAAGCTCCCAAATGGATTAAATGATTTATCCAAAAAAATAAATTCGCTCAGTATGGATTTCGGAATTTGGGTAGAGCCTGAAATGATAAATGTAAACAGCAATCTCTACAAATCCCACCCTGAATGGGTTATAGAGATTCCCGGAAGAGATCATGCCGAAGGCAGGTTCCAGCGAATCCTCGATTTAACCAACCCGGAGGTTGTAAATTTCATAATAGAAACATTAACAAATATTATTAATTCAGCCAATATAACCTACGTAAAATGGGACATGAACCGAATCTTTTCCGACGCATTTTCGAAATATCTCCCTGCCAAAAATCAAGGTGAGGTATTTCACAGATATATACTCGGCTTATATAAAATCCTCGACCATATAACCAAAGCATTTCCAAATGTATTGTTCGAGGGATGTGCCTCCGGCGGAAACCGCTTCGACCTGGGTGTACTTTGCTATTACCCACAAATTTGGGCGAGCGATGACACCGACGCATTAGAGAGACTTTATATACAGGAAGGCTATAACTACGGCTACCCAACTACTACAATCGGAGCCCATGTATCAGCATCACCTAACCACCAGACACACAGATCCATAAACATTTTCTCCCGTATAAATGTAGCGTTTTTCGGAGCCTTCGGTATAGAGATGAGTCCCGAAACTCTAAACGAAAACGATTATTCATATCTAAAAAAGATGGTAAGCAAATATAAAGATTGGAGGGAAGTCTTCCAATTTGGAGATTTATACACTTCAACAGATAATAATTATGGTCTTCATTCTGAAAATATAACCTCCAAAATGCATTACTGGACTTGTGTCTCTAAAGACAAAAAAAGAGCTGTCGGAATGATTTATAAAGAAAAAAATTCACCAAACACACCATTTAAACGATACAAAGCAGTAGGTTTAAACCCTGATTCCGATTATATCATCACCGATAATTTAAAAATCTCAAATAATTATAACATCAATAATAATAACTATAATAACAATCATAACGATAATAACAATCATAACGATAATAATAATCAAATAATTATAAACGGAAATGTATTAATGAATATTGGGTTATCCTTAGGTCCATCTCTCGAAATAGGTTATTCTGAGAACATTTGGGCAGGGGATGATAATATTTCTATGTTAATATTTATGGAGGTTAAGTGATATACTTTAGTTCGCTTTCCTAATTACTAATAGTGCAGGGCACTTCGTATCTTGAAATTAATCCAATAACCAAAACTATGCCTTCAGGGCTTAGATGTGGGAAGTTTCTCTTACTGCATTAAAGAATCATAAAATAATTTGCTCATTACTGACACTTTAATGGTTAAATAAAGAGATTTTTAATACTTAAATGATAAAAGGTTTATTCAATAAAATACTTAAATAGATTATAATAATATTTATAGTGAAGTAATAATTAATTTGCTTTATATAAGAACTTAAGCAAAAAGAGAGATTCAAACGAATCTCTCTTTTTATTCTTGCCGCAGGCCGGGGTCGAACCGGCACGG
This sequence comes from Lachnospiraceae bacterium, assembly GCA_024691065.1. Taxonomy (GTDB): domain Bacteria; phylum Bacillota; class Clostridia; order Lachnospirales; family Lachnospiraceae; genus JAEEJA01. The sequence continues at coordinate 3,008 of JAILOA010000312.1, forward strand.
GATATAAGTCCCACAGGATTTTAAGTCCTGGGCGTCTGCCAATTCCGCCACTGCGGCATCTGTAGCTTATGCTACAAATGGGACCTATAGGGCTCGAACCTATGACCCTCTGCTTGTAAGGCAGATGCTCTCCCAGCTGAGCTAAGATCCCAAATATCAAATTTTCACAGATATTATAATAAATAACTTATAATACTTAAAAATAAACAAAGTAAAAACTTTGTTACGACCCAAACGGGACTCGAACCCGTGACCTCCGCCGTGACAGGGCGGCGCTCTAACCAACTGAGCCACTGGGCCAGATAAGTTAAGTGGACCCTCTGGGACTCGAACCCAGGACCGATCGGTTATGAGCCGATTGCTCTAACCAACTGAGCTAAAGGTCCAAAAAATATTTTATTAAATATTAACTCCCCGAGTAGGGCTCGAACCTACAACCCCACGGTTAACAGCCGTGTGCTCTACCATTGAGCTATCGAGGAAAACGGACGAACCGCTTCGCGGTTCTTACCTTTGGAAGAATGCTACGCATTCTTCTGTTACATTTCGTAAAGTGCAGGAATTCTTCGAATTCTCCTTTCACACTTCAAAGAGTGTGGGAATGCTTCGCATTCTTCTGTTACATTTCGTAAAGTGCAGGAATTCTTCGAATTCTCCTTTTACACTTCAAA
>JAILOA010000327.1 GCA_024691065.1 Lachnospiraceae bacterium
ACAACGATTGAAGAATTTTTGAAATTGGATGAGGAAATCCAATTGGATATAATTGATTTTATTAAGGATTTATCGGTTTATGAACATGTGAGGGTAGGGGATAAAAAGTTTCTTTTGGTCCATGCCGGTCTGGGAAATTATTCTCCTCACAAGAAAATGGATGAGTATTCGCTTTATGAATTGATATGGGAGAGGGCGAATTATCATGAAAAGTATTTTGATGATGTATTTGTCATAACAGGTCATACACCGACGCAGATTATTTATTCCAATCCAAAGCCGGGATATATTTTCAGAAAGAATAATCATATAGCTATTGACTGTGGGGCTTGTTATCCGGGCGGAAGACTGGCGGCGCTTTGTCTGGATACAGGTGAAGAATTTTATACAGCCACAAATGATGAAGATGATGAAGAATATGAAGAGTAGAAAACATTTTAATCAAGTATATAATGTGTTTTGCTCGAGGAAAATATAACATTTTAATCAGGTACAAGGTACGGCCGGAAAGCTTAAAACTGTGTGCCTGATTTTTTGTTTTCTAAAAGAAATTAGAATAGAATAAAGGGTTTTATATAAGTGCAATATTTGATATAATAAGCTACAGGAAGTGCTTGTAAAAAACAATTAAAAACACAATCTTATAGAAAAGGGGATAAATGAAATGTTAAAATTTAACGATACATTTAAAAAAATTAAAAAGGGATTTTGGCCAATACTTGCTTTGGTTATGTTTTTCGCGGTTCCGGCCGAGTCGCAAGCCTGTACATTGATTTATGCGGGTGCAAATAAAACCGAAGACGGAATTACCATATTCGGGCGCTCCGAGGATCATGATTCGGATTCACCAAAATTATTCCAAAAAGTTCCTGCCGGGGAGCATAAGACAGGTGAGAAATACGAAGGATGCTATGGATTTACCTGGGAATTTACTCATGACAGTTATGCTTATACTGCATTTTGCGATGATAATTCGATGGGATTTTGTCCTGACTGCGGACAGGAGCATGAGCATACACCGTATCAGGCAGGGGGAACCAATGAAAAAGGGCTTACCGTAACGGCGACCGAAACATTATATGCAAATAAAAAGATAGAAAAAAGCGATCCATTTAAGGAAGATGGAATAGAAGAGGCTGAGATGTCAACGATTCTTCTAAGTGAGGCGTCGAATGCGCGCGAGGCTATGGAGCTTCTCGCATCGATTTATGATGAGAGCGGTGCAAATAGCGGGGCGGGAGTACTTGTCGCTGATGCAAAAGAAGCATGGTACATTGAATGTATCTCGGGTACGCAGTATGTGGCAGTAAAGCTAAATTCTTATATGCTTTTTATTAATCCGAATGTCTCTTCGATTGGCAGAATCGATCTCGATGATGATGATAATATTTATGTTTCGGATGATTTGATAAAAAAGGCAGTTGAAGCAGGTTGTTTCGTAGGTGATAAAAAGAAAAATGTTATAGATTTTGCTGCTTCTTATGAAATGGATTATGATGAATTCGGATCGGAAAGGCTCTCCATAGGATTAAAATACCTTAGCAAAAAAAATAAATACAGGGATAAGAAAGATAAAGTTGACCGTTCATTATTCTGTATTACAAATATTAATTCAAGCGGAGATATCGTGGAGCCTTATACTAATTTAGAGTTGAAAGAGCGTTTGAATATTAAAAATGTAGTTCAATTTTTTAAGACTAAACCGATAAGTAATCCACGTAATATGGAGACTCATATATTCGAAATTAAGGATGAAAGCCTTACAGGTACGGTGGAGTGGGTGTCCATAGGTGAAGCAGAGTACAGCGTATTTGTCCCGCATTATCCTCTGCTTATAAATGATGTGTATAAAGCATATTCTAAGGGGTGCGGTCAGGCTGAGGTTTCTGAAATGGAGCCAAAGGAAGGCGCTTATCATCTGTCATTTGATTCGGAGGAATGGATGATTTATCCTGAGAATTGGCAGGATTCATATTATTGGACTTTCGAAGAACTTATGATTCTTTCGGAAATGGATGAATACAAAGCAGAACATATAAAAGAAACATTTGACAGTTTGCAGAAAGAGATATATTCGGATTGGAAGACTAATAAGAAAGATATTAAAGAATCCGTGAAGCAGTATTATGGTGATGAGTATGTAAATGTATCGGATTCCGGCGATGGGGATGAATCCGGAACCGGCGATGAATCGGAGGCTGAAACAAATTCAAGTGGTTCATCCCAGGCTATGGAAACTCCGGAAGAAATGGCAACCAAGCGTAGTGCATATATGGCAGAGAAAACCCACAATGCAGCATTGGACTTACTGAAAGAGTATCATATACTTGATTCGGAAGGGAATGAAGCGACCGCTGATTCAAAAGATACAGAAAAAAGCAAGACCGATTCCAAAAAATCAGGAATAAGCTTATCAACTATTATGATTATTTTAGGAGCGGCCTGCGCAGTTGTATTGGTAGTGATAATTGCATATAAAAAGAAAAAGAAAAAATAATAAAATGTAGTTTAAAAATTGAATATAAAATTGTGATTGAAAAATGTATTCGTAAAAAATAGTTAAAAAATGGAAAAAAATATGATTGAAAATTGTATTCGAAAAAAATGTAGTTTAAAAATTGTATTCGAAAAAAATGTAGTTTAAAAATTGTAGTTAAAAAAATGAATAAAGTAGTCGAAAAAATACATTTATTAATTGAGAAATTTACTATATTATGTTAGAATTTTCATTAGGTTTTATGATGATTTTCCGGGAATTCATGAATCTATGAATCAATGGTATGACCCGTAAAAGAACTCCCCAACTCGAAGTAATAAAGGCATAAGTTGGGGTACAGGGGATTTCAAGGCACTAAGCCCCTGCATTATTAGTAAGCAGAGAAGCGGACTTCGTATATCAGAGATAGCGAACCGGAAAATCATATAACGGAATAAACCGCACATCCCAAAATATGCATTAAGAAAAGAAAAATGTATCGTGCTTTATGCATTGGATTGCGGGAAAAAGTATATTTATGAGGAGGACAAAAATGTCAGATCAAAGAAGCGAATATTACGCAAACAGTGAAAATATCAGACCTGAATCAATGGCAAGAATCGAGACTAAGGAGCAGGCTGATAAGTTTATCGATGAACAGGTAGATGCATTAAGAAAACAGATAGGAGATGGCAAGGTACTTCTTGCACTATCAGGCGGAGTTGACTCATCAGTAGTTGCAGCACTTTTAATAAAAGCTGTAGGAAAGCAGTTAACCTGTATCCATGTAAATCACGGATTAATGAGAAAAGGCGAAAGCGAGATGGTAATAGATGTATTTGAGAAGCAGCTAGGCGCAAACCTCATTTACATTGATGCCACAGACAGATTCCTGGATTTATTGGCAGGAGTAGCTGAACCTGAGCAAAAACGTAAAATAATCGGCGGTGAATTCATCAAAGTATTTGATGAAGAAGCAGCAAAAATAAGCGGAGTAGGATTCCTCGGACAAGGAACAATTTATCCGGATATCCTGGAAAGCAAAGACGGAATAAAGGCACATCACAATGTAGGCGGCCTTCCCGAAGACGTAAAGCTCGAACTCGTAGAGCCATTAAAATTACTCTTCAAGGACGAAGTAAGAGTAGTAGGATCCGCACTCGGACTTCCTGATGAAATGGTAAATCGCCAACCATTCCCAGGCCCTGGCCTCGGCGTAAGATGCACCGGAGCCATAACAAGAGACCGACTCGAAGCTCTCCGCGAATCAGACGCAATCCTCCGCGAAGAATTTAAAAATGCAGGACTCGACAAAAAGGTATGGCAGTATTTCACAGTAGTACCGGATTTAAAAGCAACCGGCGTAAAAGACGGAAAACGCGCTTTCGAATGGGTATGCATCATCCGCGCAGTCAACACAACCGACGCAATGACCGCAACAATCGAACGCCTCGACTGGGAACTTCTGGAAAAAATATCATACCGCATCACCCACGAAGTAAAAGGAATCAACCGCTGCGTCTACGACATAACCGCCAAACCAACCGGCACTATAGAATGGGAGTGATAACGAGCCAAGTACAAGAGATAATAAAAAGAAGTTCCACCGCAACCAACAATATTTAACAACTCAAAGAGTAAATTTTAAAAAGAGATAAATATAAGCACCGCAACGCGGTGCTACATAAAAATAAGGGTCCTATCCCAAGCTCGCTTGAGGATAGGGCCTTGTTTTTATGAAGGCAAGCTGCGAAGCAGCTGCTTATATTTATCTCTGTAAAACAAAGAAAAATACACATTTGAAATGTTGAAAAATAGAAGGCAGTTGCGAAGCAACTGCCTATTATTATCACGAAGTATTTGGCGACAACAGACCTGAGGACGAAGCGAAGCGGAGTCCGAAGGGACTGTTGCCGCACCGCCTGAAGGCGGTTGTCGCGCGGTGCTACATAAAAATAAGGGTCCTATCCCAAGTTTACTTGAGGATAGGGCCTTGTTTTTATGAAAGCAAGCTGCGAAGCAGCTGCTTATATTTATCTCTGTAAAATAATAAAAAATAAACCTTTGAAATATTGAAACATAAGAAAAAATATGATATATTTATTCAAACGATTTTTATTAAAAATGATTTGAATAAAAATGATTTGAATGAAATTATTATATATTAAGGAGATGCTTATGTTTATTGGAAGAGAGCGAGAACTTAAATCACTAGAGACAGTATATTCCAAGGATGGATTTGGAATGACTATCATATACGGTAGAAGAAGAGTTGGAAAATCAACTCTTATCACTGAGTTTATAAAGGACAAAAAATATATTTTTTATACTGCAACAAAAATAGGGGCAAAAAGAAATTTAGAACTATTTTCAAAACAGGTCTTAGATGTTTTGGATCCTGCATACAGCGACGCAACATTTTCATCTATTGAAAATATATTGGATATTTTAACTCAAAAGATTGCAAGGACGGATGAAAAGATTATTATTGTAATAGATGAATTGCCATATTGGGCTGAAAAAGATGAAGCACTTCTTTCTATTTTACAAAAATATATAGATACACAGTGGATTAATAAAAATATTATGCTGATTTTATGTGGTTCAGCGTTAAGTTTTATGGAGAAGAAAGTTCTTAGTGAAAAGAGCCCGGTTTTCGGAAGACGTGATGCACAGATAAAGTTAGAAGCATTTAATTACAGAGATTCTGCACTTTTTGTTCCGGACTATACACCTGAAGATAAAGCTATTTGTTATGGTGTAACAGGTGGAGTAGCAAAATATCTGTCTTTATTTGATCCATCCCAAAATCTAGATGATAATATTAAGCGATTATTTTTTAATAATGATGGGTATCTTTTTGATGAGACAAAGAACCTGTTGACACAAGAATTTGCAGATGTAACACTTGTAAATAATATAATAGAACAGGTTGCATCCGGAGAAAATACACTTAATAATATTGCATCTAAAGTAAAGGAAAAAGATAGTACAGTATTATACTCTTTAGAAAAACTTATGGATGTTGGACTTATTGAAAAGAAAAAATGTATTACTGAAGAAAAGAATAAGAAAAAGACACAGTATGTACTTAAAGATCATATGTTTAAGTTTTGGTATAAGTTTATACCTAAGGCTATAAGCGTGATAGAAATGGGGCAGGGAGAAATCTATTACGAAAAAGTGGTAAAACCAAATCTCCATTCATACATGGGAAGTGTTTTTGAAGAAATGTGTAGATATTACACTTTGGAGCAAGGAATTCAAGGATTATTTGGTGCATTTTTGACTGAAACAGGAACCTGGTGGGGAGTTGAGCACATTAAAGATAAAAGTGGTAAATGGTATCAACAGCCAACAGATATTGATGTTGTCGGTATTTCTTCAATAGATAATAAAGCAGTAATTGGTGAATGTAAATTTAAAAATGAAAAAACAGATAAAAGTATATATGAAACTTTGATTAGTAAATCCGGACTAATTTCCGGAAAATACAATATAATAAAATATCTCTTATTTTCATTGAGTGGATTTACAGATTGGTATGATAAAATCGACAAAACAAATTTAGTTTTAATCACGGTTGATGATATGTTTAAATAAATAACTATCATATACCATATACGTTTTTTTAGTAAATCTTCTTTTCATTTAAAAAGAGATAAAAACCCAAATCGAATATATTTACACCTCAAAATTACCGCACCCCAGGAGGTGGAATTTGCTTTTTCAATTTTCAGGCAAAAAACAACCGCATAATATTCTTGAGATTTATAAATGAAAGTGATATAATTGACAAAAATGTAGAATTCTACAAAAAAGGAGATTCTAAATGATTAAAAGAGATAAATATCTTAATCGGTTAATATCAGCAAGAGACAATGGATTTCCTAAGGTGATTACCGGAATCAGGAGATGTGGTAAATCATATTTATTAAAAGAAATATATAGGAAGTACCTTATTGATTCAGGGATTGAGGAAGAAAACATACTGATAATGGAACTGGATGATGATAGAAACCTTTTATATAGAGATCCAATAAATTTGGGACAGTATGTACGAGAGTACTGTTCGCAAAAGAAGCATTGTTATGTTTTTTTGGATGAAATACAGAAAGTATATTCATTAATCAACCCGAATCTTACTGAAGGAAAACACATTATTGCAGGTAAGAATGATGAGGAAATAATCAATTTTATAGATGTTGTTCTTGGACTATCACGCGAAAAAAACATTGATCTCTATGTTACCGGATCTAATTCTAAAATGCTATCTACAGATATTATTACTGAATTTAGAGATAAAGCTATAAATATAGCTTTGGCACCTCTTTCTTTTGAAGAATACTACGGCTATGTGAGTGGTTCGGCTGTAGAGGCGATATATGAGTATATGCAATTTGGAGGTATGCCGCTTGCGGTTTTAAAAAATGAAGATGAAAAGATGGATTATCTGAAGGGATTGTTTGAAACAACCTATTTTAAAGATATTATTGAGCATAACAAATTAAAAAAAAGTGAGTCACTAGATGAACTTTGCAATATCATAAGTACATCAACTGGAGAACTTCTAAATGCAGAGAAGATTGCCAATACATATAGAAGTGTAAAAAAAGAAAAACTGGATAAACAAACAGTTGAAAAGTATATTGGCTTCTTTAAGGATGCATTTATAATCCGAGAAGCAAAACGTTATAATCTTAAAGGTCGCGCAGAGATAGGGGCTTTAAGAAAGTACTATTTTATTGATACGGGACTTAGAAATGCCAGGTTGAACTTTGCGTTTCCTGATGAAGGACAATTGCTGGAAAACATTGTATTTAATGAGCTAATATACAAAGGTTATTCCGTTAACGTAGGATGCTTCGATACCGTTGAAAAAGATAAGAATGGGAAATCTATAAGAAAAACAAATGAAGTTGATTTTTTTGCAACAAAAGGAATCAAAAAGTATTATATACAAGTGTGCTCAGATATTTCAAATGCAGAGACAAGGGCTAGAGAAATAAGGCCATATATATTATTGAATGATGAAATAAGAAAAATAATTGTAATTAACAAGCCTGTAAGAGAAAGTCTGGATGAAAAGGGATTTACCATTATTGGAATAACGGATTTTCTGCTTAAGTATATATAAAAGTATTATTTTGTTAAAAGATATTAAGTAATCAACATGGATATGGTATAGAAAATATAAAGGAAATTGTTGAGAGATACAATGGATTAATTTATAATAAATGCAGTTGTAAATCTTATAGGATGGGGAGTACATTTACAGGACAGATTGGGAAAATCGCAAAGACACAGAATCGCAAAGGCACAGAATCGCAAAGACACAGAATCGTAAAGACACAGAATCGCGAAAACAGAAAAAAGTTTCATGGAGAAGGGAAACAAGAGGAATGATATTTTTTATTGTAAACGAATCCAGTAAAAGCGGTAAGGCAAAGGATATCGTAAATGATGTAATAGGATCATTTAAGAAGAAAGAAACAGAATATAAAGCATTAATGACAAAGCACGAAGGTCATGCAAACGAGATATCGGAAACGATAGTAAGAAAAGAATATAATAACTATCGGGAAAGTAACGATGAAGATTTCAAAGTCCGCATAGTAGTACTCGGAGGAGCCGGAACCATTAATGAGGTGGTAGACGGCATAATGACCGCAAAGAATGAAAGTGAAGAGATAAGTGAATTTGTCGATAAATGTTTATGTTTAAGTGTGTATCCGACAGGCTCCGGAAATGATTTCATAGGCGGGCTTCACATAGAAAGAGATAAGGAAGCGCTTTACGATGTGGTTACAGACGATAACGCAGAAATAAAATCAGTGGATATAGGTAAGGTTACATTTTCTGATGGAAGCAAAAAATACTTTGCCATAAGCTCAGGTATGGGGATGGACGCTCTGGTTTGCAGAAAAGCAGAAACCTCATCGCTAAAAAAGTTCCTGAATAAAATCGGACTCGGAAAACTAACCTATATAATACTTACAATCCAGACTATTTTTTCAATGGATTATTCAACCTGTGAAATCGAATACGAGACCGTGGATGAAGATGGAAATGTAGAAACAAAGGCTAA
>JAILOA010000349.1 GCA_024691065.1 Lachnospiraceae bacterium
ACTGCAGAGGATGATACCTCATATTATTACTATTCCGGCGGGGAGGTTATGTTTAAACTGGTTCCTCATAAGGAAACCGTACCATTCCTCGGAACACATTATCATTTCGCTAATATGCGTGGATTTATCTGGGCAAGGACAATTCCGTTGCTTAAGAAATATTTCTTCTTCGGAAGCGGACCGGATACATTTATAATTGCATTCCCTAATGATGATATCGTAGGTCTCAATAATTCCGGCCATATAAATGAAATCATTACCAAGCCGCATAATATGTATCTTCAGATTGGTACCCAGACCGGTGTTATTTCACTTATAGCACTTTTGGTATTATATATCTGGTATATAATCGACAGTTTGCTGATTTATTGGAGAAATAAATATGATAACTATATGTCAATCATCGGTGTCGGTTTGATGACAGCGGTTATAGGTTATCTTATTTCAGCTATTACAAATGACTCCTGTGTAGCTATCGCGCCTATATTCTATTGTGTACTCGGTATGGGTATCGGTGTTAATTGCTACATTAAGAGAAATCTACCGGATAGCATAATCAGAAAGCCTAAAAAGGTTAAAGCGACAGCAGAGAATCCGTCAGATACTACAGATACTACAGAAGATAAGCTTCCGGAGACATCTTCCGAAGGTGAAAGCACTAAAGATAAGACTCAGGAGACAGCTTCCGAAGAAAAAAGCGCTGAAGAGAATAAATAATATGAAATCAGAAAGGAGCACACTATGAGAGGCGGGAAAAATATTGATCAATACAAAAGAACAATACTTTTTATGGCGTCCTTCATAGGGGTGCTGCTTTATAGTCTTTGTTTCGCCTATGTATGGTATAAAATCTACGCAGAACAAATGTTTGTCGTAACATTTTACAGACGTGGTAATTATTTCATCATAGGCATTTATTATTTGATACTGTTCTTTTTCTCGAATATGTACGGAGGCCTTAAAATCGGGCAACTCAAGCGGACCGAAGTAGTGCTTTCGCAGATGCTTAGTCTGTTTCTTACAAATGTGATTGCATATATGATTATTTCACTCCTTGCATTTAGATTTGTAAATCCGCTTCAATTGTTTATTATGATGCTCGTGCAAGTAGCTATTTCCATATTCTGGGAGATGGTCACTACATTTATCTACAATAAAATCTTTCAGCCTTGGAAAATGTTACTTATTTACGGAGAGCATCCGGCTGCGGATCTCGTGTATAAAGTTGATTCCAGACGTGATAAATATGCTATTTATGAGGCTGTGAATATAGATGAGGGGATAGAGGTTATCGCTGAAAAAATGAAGAATTATGAGGCGGTAATTATCGGTGATATTTCAGCCATAAAGAGAAATGATATATTAAAATACTGTTATGCTAACAGAATAAGGGCTTATGTTATGCCGAAGCTTTCGGATATCATACTTATGGGAGCTGACAGGATACATGTTTTTGATACACCGTTTTTACTTACAAAGGGTTATACTCTTAGCTTTGATGAGCGACTTGTAAAGAGATTTGTGGATATTTTATTATCTCTACTTTTAATCGTAATTTTCTCGCCTGTAATGCTTATAAGTGCGATTATTATTAAGGTTCAGGATGGCGGACCGGTATTTTACAAGCAGGTACGTTGTACCCAGGATGAGAAAGAATTTGATATTATCAAGTTCAGAAGTATGATTGTAAATGCCGAGAGTGATGGTGTTGCAAAGCTCGCGACAAAGGGCGATTCCAGAATTACAAAATTCGGTGCATTTATCAGGGCAACCAGAATAGATGAGCTTCCTCAATTATTTAATATACTTAAAGGTGAGATGTCATTCGTGGGTCCTCGTCCTGAGAGACCTGAAATTATGAAGGAATATAAGGAGACTATGCCTGAGTTTCCTTTCAGAAATCGTGTAAAGGCCGGACTTACCGGGTTTGCACAGGTTTACGGTAAATACAATACAACACCTTATGATAAACTTAAGTTGGATTTATTCTATATCGAGAATTATTCGGTTTGGTTGGATATCAAGCTGATAATGATGACTGTTAAAATTGCGCTTAAGAAGGAGGCTACCGAGGGAATTGACGAGGGCAGCACTACCGCGGAGAAGGGTGATTTAGGTGTAGATGTTCAGGATGCAGTAAAGGAAGTCGTTAAGAAGGAAGAAAACAGCGAAGGTTAGGTTTGGAAATGCTTGAAAGACAGATGTCAAAGAGCAGGCCGGAAAACTCTTGAAAGACAGATGTCAAAGTTCAGGAAAAAAAGCCGGCCGAAAAAGCCGGGAAGTCAGATAAAATCGGCTTGGTGCGTAGTTCATGGAGCATTACAAAAAAGGATTTTAATAAATGAAAAAAGCATTGATTATAACAAGAGTTAGTGGATTTGTACCGCAATTTGAGATGAATGATGTTCATATCCTTCAGGAAATGGGATATGAGGTGCATTATGCGGCAAACTATAATATGGTAGTCTACGGAAAAGATAACTCCCGTCTCGATGGTACAGGTATCGTAAGGCATCAGGTGGATTTTGAGAGATTACCGTTACCTTGGCTTGTGATTAAGGCGTATAATCAGATTAAGAAAATAATCGAAGAGGGCAACTATTCGCTGATACATTGTCATATGCCTGCTTCGGCAGCGATTGCGAGAATGGCAGCACAGGCCGTCAGAAGAAAAACAGGAAAGAAGATTCCTGTCTTGTATACCGCACACGGATTCCATTTTTATGATGGAGCTCCTTTAAAGAATTGGATTTATTATCCTATCGAGAAATATTGTGCAAAATATACAGACAGACTTATATTGATAAATGATGAGGACTATAAAAGGGCAAAGAGCTTTCCTCTAAGAGGAAGGGCCGAAAGAATTCTCGGAGTAGGTATGGAACTCGGAAAATTCGAGCCTTACAAGAAAACTGATTGGAATATAAAGGAAAACCGTAAAGAAACCGATATTATTGACAGATTTATTGCCGAAGAGTCAAAATCCGGTAAAGAATCGGAATCTGGCGGTGGAAGTTTAGATATATATGAAAAGTACCATATTGATAAGAGCCATGCGGTTATTGTCAGTGTCGGTGAGCTTACAAACAGAAAGAATAATATAGTTGTTATAGAGGCAATGAAGGAACTTAAAAATCTGCCGATTACCTATCTTATCTGTGGTTCGGGTCCTAAGGAGGCTGAGCTTAAGAAAAAGGTGAAGGAGGCAGGACTTCAGAAAAATGTTGTCTTCGCGGGTTATGTGACTGATATTCCCGAAGTGCTTTCACAGGCAGATTGCTTCGTATTTCCTTCATTTCAGGAAGGACTTCCTGTAGCCGTAATGGAAGCAATGGCAGTCGGACTTCCTGTAATTGCAACTAAAATTCGCGGTATTACGGATTTGATTACCTCCGGAGAGGGAGGATATCTGGCCGATGACTGGAATAGCGGGAGTTATGCGAAACTCATAAAGAAAATGTTTATAAAAAAGGCAGATAATGCATCTAAGTCCGTTGATAGTACTGCTGATATTTCACGGGAAGATAGTATTTCACACAGGAAAAATATTTCACAGCCCAAAAATGTTTCACGCGGAGAAAATATTTCAAGGCACGAACTTCGTAAGAGAATGGGCGAGTGGAATATGAACAGAATCCAAAGCTTTTCATTGTCTGTGGTTGACAGGAAGATGAGAAGCATATATATGGATGTCGAAGTATGAGGTAGCTATGAATGATAAGATAAAAACATGGCTAAAGGACTATGGTCCGAGATATACGGCGATTATGTTATATGATCGCTTTATGATTAAATATGTGCTTGGAAAGAAATATTTTCCGATGAAAGCTTTTAAGAAACAGGGAACTGTCGGTGATATTTGCGTAAGTATTATAGTTCCTATGTACAATACTCCCGTGAATTTTGCCAGGGAAATGCTTGAATCGGTTAAGAACCAGACATATATTAATTTTGAACTGGTGCTTGTGGATGCAAGTGACGACAAGTATTCCGGGAAGATTCAGGAGATTGTAAAGTCGGTATTTGCCGAGGATTCGCGCATTAATTATCTAAGAGTCCGGGAAAATAGGGGGATAGCGGATAATACAAATATTGGCGTGGAAAAGTCCAAGGGGTCTTATATAGCTTTGTTGGATCATGATGATTTGCTTCACCCGGATGCTTTATATCATATGGTTCGTAGGATTGAAAAGACCGGGGCGGATTTTTTGTATTCCGATGAGTTATCGTTTGAAGGAAGCACGGATAGGGTTCAAAGTATTAATTTAAAGCCGGAATTTTCACCGGCGCTACTTAGGAGCAATAATTACATTTGCCATTTTACTATGTTCAAAAGAGATTTGATTAAGGGCGAAAGATGCTTTAGAAGCGAATATGACGGCAGTCAGGATTATGATTTGTTTCTTAGGTTGAGTGAAAAGGCAAAAAATATACAGCACATAGATGATGTATTATATTATTGGAGGATACATGCCGCATCGGTTGCAGCGGGGGAGAGTAATAAGAATTATGCTGCCGAGAACGGTAGAAAAGCCCTTGAGGCACATCTTGACAGGATGGGACTTGATGGGATATGTACATCAAATAAGGCTCATCCGTCCTTTTATGAGACGGAATTTAAAATGAAACGAAACTTTTTCTTGCTTTTACTGATTGAGGATCGGAAAGATTTCCTTTATTTTGTCCATAATGAGGCCTGGAGGGACTTTACAAAGGAATATAACATAAAAGTCGGGATAAAGCTTTTGAAGGGCTATCCGGATGTGTCACATTTAAATGAGGGAGATGTTGTATTGCTTCTCAGGAAGGGCTACCGGAGGACCGATAATAATTGGATTCAGGAGCTTATTAAGGAACTGACGCCTGAGAATGTTATGGCCTGCGGCGGTATAGTAAATTCACGTGTGAGATTGAAAGATATGAAGGCCTTTGAAAAGGAATTAAATGTCTTAAAGACTCTCAGAATTAAAAGTGATGAGGGGATAAGCACGGAGGTTGTTAAAAATCCGGAGAAGAGTTTCGATGAGGAAACATTGGAATATATAGAAGAATACATAAAAGTTAATGATGAAATAGAAACCGAGGAAAATTATCTTACGACTCAGACCAGGATGTTCGGTAACCGTTACGAGGTCCTGGGAACAGGACTTGCCGGAGTAATAAGGATTCTTCCGACTTATGCAAAGAGAAGAACCACAGATCCGGGATATATGAATAGATGTATATTTACACAGAATACATCGGTTATCCAGGGTGGTGCAATAGCTATGAAGGCTGAGGTTTTTCTGAATGCATTTAAGAAGATTAAGGATTCAAAGGAGGAGAATCTTTTCAGTGAGAATGCATGGCTGTATTTTAGCTTTGAGGCACAGTTGAATAATAATTATGCTGTGGTAACGCCAAAGGCAGTATTTGCAAGGAAAAAGGTTAAGAAGAAGGAAAAGAAGATTGTTATAATTAACAGAAGGTTGTTTAATTACTACGGAGAGATATTAAATAATAAAGATAGATTTTACAATAGTAATTTCAGGGTGTTCGGTAAGTTTTACCGGGTATAGGATGCCAAAGTAAAAATCTTCGGTGATTCAATTACACGGTAGTATACATTCTGTTTGATATAATTATTTAATACTGTTGCTTAACAATATAAGCGAATTCTTCAAGGTTTTGGTTGCATTTGGTTACATAATAATCGTAAATCGATACATTGTTTGCAACTATACTTGACGGGAGGAATAACATTAATTATAATTATAATAATTATTAAGGGAATTTATTGCATGAGGTAAAATGTCATGGATAGTAAAGATAATAAGAAAATTATAGTAATGATGTCTACATACAACGGAGAGAAATACCTACCGGCTCAGTTGGACTGTATATTGAATCAAACTGTTGTAGATGCGGGTGTGGAGCTGAATATTCTCATAAGGGATGATGGTTCGACAGATGGGACATGTGATGTATTAGAGGCTTATAAGAATTCATATCCTGAAGTTGTTAGCTACTATCGCGGAAAGAATAAGGGCGTGGCAGAGAGCTTTTTCAATTTAATGAAACATGCCGGAGAGGCTGATTATTATGCTTTCAGCGATCAGGATGATATATGGCATCCGGATAAGCTTTTGGAGGCCGTAAAGGTTATAGACAGGGAAGCTGTAATCGAGGATTATGAAGGTAATGAAGTTATAGTTCCTTTTATGTATACATGTGCAGTAACGCTCGTGGATGAAGATATGAATGAAATCGTGGGCAATATCAATAGGAAAAATCAGGTTGCTTCATTTGAAAATGCATTGGTAGAGAATATAAGTCCCGGATGTACTCAGGTCTTTAATAAAAGGATATTTGATATAGTAAACATACAATTTCCGAAGAATATCTATATGCATGATTGGTGGATATATCTTGTTTCAGGGTGCTTCGGTAAGGTGTATTTTGATGACACATCTTATATTTATTATGTTCAGCATGAAGATAATGCAGTTGGAATGAAATCTGACAGAATTAAAGAATTCTGGATGCGGGTAAAGAACCAGAGAGAAAAGAAGGACAGGCTTTTCAGGCATGCGGAGGAACTGGTCAGAATATACCGTCCGATTATTGATGTTGAGCTTTATCCGGATGATCAGGTTGATGATTTTAAGGAATTATATAGGGAATTATTCGACGTGGTCCCGAGAAGCAGGCATTCATGCAGATGTCTTAAGATAGCGAAGAAATTTGTGGAAGTTAAAAATGAACCTATATCTTCAAGAAGAAGATTTTTTAATAAGGCTAATATTCATAGACAACGAAAGGAGGATGATTGGATTTTTAAGGTTTTACTGGATTTGGGGAGGTATTGATTGAAATCATCCGGCCTCAAAAAATTAAAGGAAGTGTAATAGGAGAATTGCTTGCAATTCTCAAATGTATGCTATTCACGGCTTGATAATGCTTGCACAACAAGTTATTGAAATGTAACAGGAGAATTGCTTGCAATTCTCCATACACACAAAATCACGAAGTGATTTTTTGTGTTTTTCGCGGCAAAAGCAGCCGCTCTACTGCCTACTTCGTAGGCAAAAACCTCGTATTGTTTAGCATTATCTAGCCACTGGCTAAATTTCCAATCATATATAAACTAAAGTCCTTCGGCCTTTGTTTATATATGATTTGGAAATTTGCCGTGAATAGCAATGCGTTTTTCATTAAATCGTAATAAATTTTATGTTGTTTTTTTTATGATTTGGTGATAAAGTATAGTTGTTTCAAATGTGAAGAAAAATATGTCCGCCAGGATTTAAATGTTTTTAACTATGTTCCGGATGGGATTCAACTGGAGCATTCTTAAATGTGTTTAAAGAAATCTACGTTGTGGGTGGGTAAGGTGAGACTAAGAAAAGGAGATTATGTTTATGAACAAGAAAAGTTTAAAGGCTGCTATTGTTACGTTAGTCGCAGCAATTGGTTTTACAGGTGCAGTTGCAACTCCTAGCGCAGCAAAGAAAGCTCCTAAAAAGATTACAGTTAATCGTGTAAACGCTGTTGCAGTTAAGGTTAAGGGTAAGACAAAGCTTAAGGTTACTGCTGTTAAGCCTGCTAAGGCTAACAAGAAGGTTACTTACAAGACTATGAATCCTAAGATTGCTACAGTTAACAAAAAAGGTGTTGTAGTTGGTAAGAGCGTTGGTCAGACAACAATCGTTGCTACAAGTACTGTTAACACTAAGAAGAGACAGGCTATTAACATTAAGGTTGTTAATGCTAAGCAGGCTGCTAAGAAGTCAAACTTCGTTAAAGCTTCCAAGAATGTTACAGCTTCACCTTCAGCAGTAGTTAAGCTTAAGGTTAAATATAATCCTAAGGCTGCTGCAAAAGTTAAGATCGGTAAGATTAAAGCTAATAACAAGAAACTTGTAGAAGTTAAGAATAAGAAGGTTCTTAAGGTGCTCGCTCCTAAGATTCTAGCTAAGAAGGGTATCGTAATCGTTAGAGTTAAGACAACGACTGTTGAGAAGGCTTCCAAGGTATTTTATTATAACCTCTTCGGTAAGAAGTCATCTACTAAGGTAACTGTTTCATCTGCTACTCCTGCATCTGCTACAACAGCTTCATCTGTTGTTAAGCCAATTCAGGTTGGTGTTAAGGTTGGTACTCATGGAGCAGTAGTTGACTTATATGCTACAAAGGATCTTTTCCCTAATGCTACAAACGCAGCTGTTTCTACTAAGTCAGCTATTAAGGTAACTACAAAGTCACCTACAGGTCAGGCATTAGAGCTTATTATGAATAAGAGTGCTATGACTCAGCTTACATCTTCAGCAAATACTGTATCACCTGCAGCTATCTTCAAGAAATTTGTAAATGCTGATAATGATACAAAGTACAATTGTGGTAATGTTAAGCTTGTATTCAGCAATGCTGTTAAGGGACAGAGCAGAAAGACTGTTACAATTTCAGGAGCAGGTAATGCTTTAGATGGAACATATGATGTACTTGGTACACAGATTGATTCCGTAACATTCAGACTTGACTTCCTTGGAAATAAGATTCCTTACTTCAATTATGCACCATATATCATCGTTCAGACTACAACAGTTAATAAAGAGGTTACTGTAGTTGTTTCTTCAGAGAACAAGACAGGATTTACATTCTCAGCTGATAAGTTTGGATTTAACACCGGTGCAGTAGTAACAAAGATTAGTTAATATGTAGTTCATAAAAACTATATAAATATAAAAATTTAAAACCCCGGTTTTTAAGCCGGGGTTTTTTAAGTAAGGTATATCATGAAAAACCTAAAGAAAACTATATTTGGTTTTTGCTTGTTTAGTGCATTATTAATAATGATGTCAGGTTTTAATGCAATAAATGTTAAAGCGGGTTCTATTAATTCCAATGAGGCTGGAGTGATTTCCGCAGCCGGTTCAACCTTTGAATATAACGGTGGCTATTACGTGGCTCAGCCGGTATATATGGAAAAGCTTAGAAATCGACTTATGCAGGATGATACAGATCTTGATGCTCAGCAGGCCTCGGCAGCGATTGCTGCAATTTATGATAATGTTGAAACAGGAATCGAAAAGGGATATATAGTTTTAGTCGGTTCAGTCAGTGATTATGCTACCGAAGTGACTGCAGCTCCTGTAGAAGAACCTGTTCAGACCGAAGAAACAAGCGAATCCGAAAAAAAAGATAAAAAAAATAAAGACAAGAAAAATAAAGATAAAAAAGATGATTCATCAAAAAATGATGATGAATCGGATAACCCAAAAGACATCGATGATAATATTGATGCCATAGTAAGTGCAACTCAGGCTCCTGTACCTACCAGTAAAGCTGAATTAGAGACATATATCGATCCGGAGAGTGATATGAAGGTTATCGATAATGAGGTAAATGAGTTGGACATTGCCGGTTCCGATTATCAATTTGAAACAAGTGTACCGGTTACATTGGCAGCGGCAACAGGTAGTTATAAATTTGACATTGATACGGATGCTGCTACAAAAAAAATCGAATCATTAAAGCAGACAGAGCCGGGAGAGGTTATAGAATCCATACAAAATGATTTTGTAATCCCTATTTTTAAGAAGCTAGTGGTTATCGCCGGTATTCTTTTGATAATACTGATTATATATATTGTTATTAAAAAGAAGTTTAATTTTCCAAAGATAATTGTATCGGTACTTGGTGCAGTATTTATTTTCTCCGGTGTTACGATGCTTTCGGTTTCGATACTCGGAGCTTACTGCTTTTCAAGTAAAGATGTGCTTATCAGTGATATTGCAAGAGAAAGATATTACAATAAAGTATATGACAGCTTAAGCAGTAATGTGGGTGAAGTACTTACCGCAGCCGGTTTTGAAGATGATGTTCTCAATGGTTTGATTAACGAAAGAAATGTTTATATAAGTGGTAAGCTTACCATAGAAGCTGCATTTAACGAAAAGAGAAACACAGATTTCCTGGATGTTGAAAATACTGTATATGAGATACTTAGTCACGATATAGCAAATAGAGGTTTTTACTATACTCAGACCGTAAAGGACAATACGACTACCGTAGCAGGACTTATACAGTCATTATACGGTAACAGTCTAAGATTTACCTATGCAAATGAGCTTAGTGAAAGGATAGATTCCATGAGGAAAAATCTCGTGATTGCAGCGGTGGCAGGTTTTGTGCTAATGCTTTTAGGGATTTTGATTTTATTGTTTACTCAAAAATATATTCATCGTATTACGAGACTGGCAGGATTTGCCCTATTGATAAGTTCATTCTCGAATTGTGTTTCGGTATTGATTTACAAGTTCCGTGGAAGTGTAAAAAATCTAAAATTAAATCCGGGGGATTATAAGGATTTCTTTACTTATTACATCAATCATGCTCAAACATTTGCAATTGCTTTTAGTTGTATATTAGTACTGATATCAATAGGACTTTTAGTTATAACATTTTTACTTAAATCAACCAATAAAACAAATCGTTTTGTTAAAGTTAGGTTATAATTATGTTGTAATCAGGAAAAGAAGGAAATATATGAAATGTTTTGATATTCATACTCATATTCTTCCCGGAATTGATGATGGTTCCAAGAGTATGGAAATGACCATAGAGCTTTTAAAACAATTGTCAGATGAGGGGGTTACCGATGTTATTGCCACACCTCATTATGACACACATCATAATCGTCAGGATTATGATAATGTGATTAAGCTTTATGAAGCTGTAAAAGAACAAGCAAAGAGTGTTGATCCAAATCTCAATGTTTACAGTGGGTGCGAGATTCTTTACAGTAAAGGGATTTTAGAAGATATTAAGAATAAAAAAGTTCCGATGCTTGCAGAATCCAATCACTGTTTGGTGGAATTTTATCCACGACAGGAATATTATGAAATAGAGAATGCATTAAATGAACTTTTAATGCTTGGAAAAACTCCTGTAATTGCGCATTTGGAAAGATATGAATGCTTTTACAAGAAAACTGACAGGGTGTCCGAAGTAATTAAAATGGGGGCTCTGGTACAGATTAATTCAAGTTCGTTTAATTGTGGCAGGTTTAATAAGACTGCCAGATTTGTAAAAAAGCTACTATTAAATGGACAGATACATTTTGTGGGGACGGATTGCCATGATCCGAAAAACAGGCGTCCGCTCATGAAATCTACAGTTAAGTATATAGAAAGTATGGTTGGGGAAAGAGCTTTAAAAAAGATTATTGAAACTAATCCTACAAAGCTTGTTTCCGGTGAGTACATTTAACGGAGAGGAGAGCTATTGGGTAATGTATTAATTCAATAGCAGAGGTTATCAATGAATGATAATGTAAGAAACGATGAGATGGAGATAGACTTAAGGGAAATATTTGGTCTGTTAATTTCAAAATGGTGGATTATAGTGCTTACAGGTGTGATTTTTGCCGGTGTATTCGGAATTTATAATAAGTTTTTTGTCACACCGATGTATAGCTCAACTACACAGCTTGTAGTTGTGGGAAGCACGAGTACCATTACATCTCTTACTGATTTGCAGATAGGTAGCCAGTTGACATCGGATTATATTGAAATAGTTAAGAGCCGTCCTGTAGTTGAAAAGGTTATTGAGAATCTTGGATTGGATATGACTTACGGACAGCTGATGAGTCAGCTAAGCGTTGTTAATCAGGCTGATACGAGAATTCTAAATATAACGGTCACAAACGATGATCCATATATGGCTAAGGAAATTGTAGACCAATTTGCTTTGGTTTCAAAGAAGCGTATTTCGGACCTTATGGATATTGATGAGCCGGGTGTGTTGGCTGCAGGTGTTGTAAATGATAATAAGGTATCTCCAAATACCAAGAAAAATACGGTCTTAGGTGGACTGATCGGTGTTATATTATGTATGGGTATTATAATTGTCAGATTCCTTTTGGATGATACAATTAAGTCTACAGATGATATCGAAAAGTATCTCGGACTCAATACCCTTGCTATCCTGCCTTTCGAGGAGGCCGGTGCTGATGAGGCTAAACGTGAGGAAATGGAAAATAAGGCCTATAAGAAACGGAAAAAGCAGCAGCAGAAGGAGAAAAAGAAGAATGGGGGTAATAAATAATGCCTAAGATAAAATTCGGTAATTTTAAAAAGTTTAGTTCCCAGTCTGAAGAATCTTATAAGACTTTAAGAACCAATATTGGTTTCTCAGGAAATGATATAAGAGTTATTTCTCTTACAAGCTGTCTTCCAAACGAAGGAAAGAGTCAGGTTAGTTTTAACCTAGCTTATTCTATGTCTCAGACCGGAAAAAAAGTTATTTTGATTGATGCGGATATGAGAAAGTCCGTTATTGTAGGACGTTATAAGATTGATTCCATAGAATATGGTCTTACACATTATTTGTCGGGACAGAAGAAGTTAAATGAGGTTATATATCAGACCGAGATTGAAAATATGGACTTGATTTATTCGGGAGTCCATGCTCCAAATCCTACAGAGCTTTTGGAAACAGAGAATTTCAGATATTTAATATCCGAACTCAGGGAACAATATGATTTTGTAATTATCGATACTCCACCATTGGGCTCGGTTATCGATGCGGCAATCGTTGCAAAGGAAGTTGACGGAGTCGTTCTGGTAATAGCAAATAATGAAATCAGTCACAGATTTGCGCAGGGTACTGTTGACCAGCTTAAGAAGACCGGATGCAAGATTCTCGGTGCGGTACTTAATAAGGTTGAGATTCACAAGGGTGGCGGATATTACGGATACGGTAAATATTACGGCTCTTACTATGGTAAGTACTACGGTAAGTATTACGGCAAGTACAGTTCGGATTGATAATATATTAAATTATATTTATCGGATTGAGATACAGTTCGGACTATCATGATTTTAGTATCAAATACAGATCAGATTGATAATAAAATGTAGCGTAAGGTGTGTGAGTGTTCGCTACATTTTACAGGTAATAATTAAGATTACAAAAATACATATAAATAAAATTCACCGGTGTTTATGCGGGAGGGTCCTGGAAAGTGATTCAGGGCGTAAAGGCATAAATATCGGTGTTTTTTTTATTAATATCATTTTTTACAACAAAAAAATATGTTAGCACTCACCTAAATTGAGTGCTAAAAAATCCTTGACTTTTTTGTGAGATAGCGTTATATTATTTTAAGTAAGTTATTAACGTAAGCATCTGTAAGGTTGTTGCTTTTGAAATGAGAAGTCCGGATTTTCGGGATTTGTAAAGCGCATATTCTTTAATCTGCAGTGTTTCCTGCTTATAAAAGTCGTAGGATATAAGTTCTTTTGGAGGCTTAATAGTAAGACTTACATTATTATTTAGAAAAGAGGTAATTATATTATGGGTTTAGAAAAAGGCAGCTTATCAATTGAATCGGAAAATATGTTCCCTATAATTAAAAAATGGTTATATTCCGATCATGATATTTTCATAAGAGAAATGATTTCAAATGGCTCCGATGCCATTACAAAGCGTAAGAAGCTTGATGCTATGGGTGAGGCAGAGCTTCCTGAGGATTATAAGCCAAATATTCGTGTGGTTGTAAATACAGAAGAGAAGACACTTTCCTTTATCGATAACGGTATTGGTATGACTTTCGATGAGGTTAAGGAGTACATTAATCAGGTTGCATTCTCCGGAGCAACCGATTTCCTTGAGAAATATAAAGACAAGGATAACGCAGACCAGATTATCGGTCACTTCGGTTTAGGTTTCTATTCGGCATTTATGGTAGCTGACAGCGTAACCATCGATACTCTTTCCTACAAGGAAGGCGCAAAGGCTGTTCATTGGGAATCCGAGGGTGGTGTTGATTTTGAAATGTCAGACGGTAATTATGATGAAGTCGGTACTAAGATTACATTGTATATGTCTGAGGATTCACTTGAATTTGCAAATGAGTACCGTGTGAAGGAAGTAATCGAGAAGTATTGTTCATTCATGCCAATCGAAATCTTCATGGAGAAGGAAAATGCGGAGCAGGAGTATCAGACCATCGATGAAGAGGATTTAAAAGATACTGATACAGTAGTAGAATACATTACTGAGCCTGCAAAGACCGAGGAGCGTGAGAATGAGGACGGTACCAAGGAGACAGTTGAGATTACTCCTGAGAAGAAAAAGGTCAAGATAAACAAGCGTCCGGTTTCGCTTTCCGATACACATCCGCTTTGGATGAAGCATCCGAATGAGTGCACCGATGAAGAGTATAAGGATTTCTATAGAAAGGTATTTAACGATTACCGCGAGCCTCTTTTCTGGATTCATTTAAATATGGATTATCCGTTTAATTTGAAGGGTATATTATATTTCCCTAAGGTAAATACACAGTATGATAACCTTGAGGGTGTTATAAAGCTTTACAACAGCCAGGTATTTATCGCTGATAACATTAAGGAGGTAATTCCTGAGTTCCTGATGCTCCTTAAGGGTGTTATTGATTGTCCGGATCTTCCGCTTAACGTTTCACGTTCTGCTCTCCAGAATGATGGCTTTGTTAAGAAGATTTCCGATTATATCACAAAGAAGGTTGCAGATAAGCTTTCCGGAATGTATAAGACCAAGAAGGAAGACTATGAGAAATATTGGGATGACATCAGTCCGTTTATTAAATATGGTTGCCTTCGCGATGACAAGTTCCGTGAGAAGATTAAGGAATTTATTATATTTAAGGATTTGGATGGCAAATATATCACACTTCCTGAGTATATAGAGGCTGATGGCAAGCTTGTTGCCGGGGATGCTGAAGAGGCAACGGATGAGAAAGCTGATGAAACGGCAGAAAATGCTGATGAGACTGCAGAGAATACAGAGACTGCTGATGAGGCTAAAGCGAATACCGATGAGGCTGATGCTTCGGATGACAGCGCTGATGCTGCAGAGGATAAACCGGTTACGGTTTATTATGTAACAGATTTACAGCAGCAGGGTCAATATATTGATATGTTTAAAGAGCAGGGTCTCGATGCACTTATTCTTACACATACAATCGATACTCCATTTATCCAGCAACTTGAGGCTTCCGAAATCGAGGTTGGAGAAGATAAGAAAAAGGTAAATGTTAAGTTTACCCGTGTTGATTCTCAGGTTACCGAGGAAGCAGTGGATGCTGACGAGACAGACGAGGAAGCATTGAAGGAGCAGACAGAAAAGCTTACAGAGACATTTAAGAAAGCTCTTAATAAGGACAATATGACTCTTGAATTAAAGTCATTTAAGGACGAGTCAATCGCATCCATCCTTACTGTTTCTGAGGAAAGTCGCCGTATGCAGGATATGATGAAGATGTATTCTATGGGCGGTGATATGGCCGGAATGGGCGATATGTTCGGTTCTTCGGGAACTCTTGTTCTTAACTCAAATAATAAGCTTGTTAAG